>JASIEN010000076.1 GCA_030045935.1 Candidatus Sulfotelmatobacter sp. | reverse complement strand
CCAGCTCGCCTAATCCAGAGCTGTCGACGTAGCTGACGCCGGCCAGATTCAGGATGATGCGCTTGTTTCCCTTGTCCGCCAATTCGCGGACAATCTCGCGCAGCATCACGTTGCCTTCGCCGAGAGTAATGCGTCCGCTGATATCGAGAACCACCACATCGCCGATCTGCCGCGTATTGGTTTGCATTTTGGTTGGCGTGGAATGGCCATCCATGCTGAGGCCCAGTTTATCCAGAATGTCGCATGCCACCGCGGCGGTCGTCGCCGATTCGGTGCGGACCACGATCAGGGAACGTCCCTCTTTCAGCACTTCGCGGAAAAAGCCAACATCCTCGGAGCACTTCTCATCAGGCGTGGGTTGAACGTCGGAGTCAGCAGCGGACGAACCGACCGCCGCGCCAGCGCCAGCGCCGGCAAGACCCAGCACTGCGGCAGCGCCAAACCCAAGCGCAAATACTGTGCCGATGCCAGGCAAAAGCAGCGAGGCGGCAACTACGCCAGCCGTCATTCCGGCGGCGCCGCCGACAAAGCCTCCCACTGAGGCGCCCAGTTCCTTGGCGATGGACTTGGCCTCAATTTCTGAACGAGTCAAAAAGACAATAGAATCCTCCGGCACCCCACTCCGCCGTAATTCCTTGATGGCTTCTTCCGCACCCTCACGGGACGAAAAAACTCCGATTGCGGTTTCCATAAATCTCTCCTGTGCCTGTTTTGATTTGTTGTATTTAGGCCTTACGCCGGACAGACGGGGGCACGGTCGGCGGAAAGCCGCCTATTCTGGGGCACTACTTTGTACCCGCAGCCAGCCTTTGTCAAGCGCAAAATAGTCACGCGCTCATGCGGCGGACACAGGCGCTACCGATACGGAATTGGCCGACTCTTATCGGAGCGGAACGGTAGGGGGTCGATTGACTTTGCCTTCGCGGCATTCCTAACATGGCAGACGGTTGTTGTTTTCTTTTGTAGATTCGACCTTGCTCTAGGAAAATGATCGAAACGGAAAGGATAGGAGACTCGGTCACCACCGTGCGCATTTTGGCTTGGAATTGCGCGATGGCATTGCACAGGAAGGCTCAGGTTTTCACTGGGCTGCGGCCCGATATCGCCGTAATCTCCGAGTGCGGCATGAGTTCTGTCGCTGCGCTCGAACCGCTCGGGTATGCCGGGACGTGGGTGGGTGCGAATCCGCACAAAGGGCTGGGAATTTTTGCCCGCAAGCCGCTGTGGCCCCGATTGCTGGGGCGTCCGCGGCAACGTTGGGTAGCCGCGCTTGACGTCGAGGGTTATTCGTGGCCGCTGCGAGTGATCGGAGTTTGGGCGTGCCAGGTGGGCACGAAAAAATGCGACAACTACGTTGGGCAGCTCTATAAAGCTTTGGTCAGGAATCCAGAGTGGTTTGCTTGCCCAAACACGATTGTCGCGGGAGATTTTAATTCCAACAGCATTTGGGATAGGAACCGGCCCCTAGGCAATCATACCGATGTCGTGAAACTGCTGGCGACACGGGGAATCATCAGTGCCTATCATGCATTTTATTGCGAGGAGCAGGGCAGCGAAACGCGGCATACGCTGTATCTGCTGAAGAATCGCAAGCGGCCGTTTCATATTGATTATGTGTTCATTCCTGCGACCTGGAGGCTCGATCGATTGTCGATTCGAGATGGCGCGACGTGGGCGGCGCTGAGTGATCATCGTCCGATTGTGGCAGATGCGCACCCTCCATGCGCTTGAATTGCGTTATGCTCAATAACGAGCGATCGCATCATCTCATCAAGCGAATTCATCATGTCTAATCCTGACGTTACTGATCCGCAAATTCCTGCTGAAACGGGTGCTGACAGCGGCGAATCGTTCGGCGAACTGCTTTCCCAGTACGAGAAGAGCCACTCGCGCAAGGACGAGTCTGGTGCGAAGCAGCTTGTCGGCACTGTGATCAGCATGTCGGGGGATTCGGCGTATGTCGACATCGGATTCAAGAGCGAGGGCATTTTGCCACTGGCGGCGCTGAGCAGCGAGGCGAAAACCGGCGAGCGGATTGCGGTTTCGATTACGGGCCGCGATCCGGAGGGTTATTACCTGTTGACCAGGGCGAAGGTGAGGCGTCCGCAGGATTGGGCGGCGCTGGAGAAGGCGTTCGCAGATAAGTCGACCATCGTGGGCACGGTTACCGGCGTGGTGAAAGGCGGTTTGAGCGTGGATGTAGGTGTGCGCGCGTTCATGCCGGCTTCGCGCAGCGGCGCGCGCGATGTCGCCGAGATGGACAAGCTGGTCGAGCAGGAAATTTTCTGCCGCATCATCAAGCTCGATGTTGCCGACGAAGACGTGGTCGTGGATCGCAGGGCGGTCATAGAAGAAGAAGCGCAATCGGCGAAAGAGAAGCGCGCCGCAACGCTGAAAGAAGGCGACACGGTGAGCGGGACCGTGCGTACCCTGACGGATTACGGAGCGTTTATCGATATTGGCGGCGTCGATGCGCTATTGCACGTAAGCGATATTTCGTGGACGCGGGTGCAGAAGCCCGCTGATGTGCTTGCAGTTGGCCAGCCGGTTGAAGTTACGGTTCTCAAGATTGCGGAGGAAGCAGGCAAGCGGCGAATTTCTGTCGGCATGAAGCAGTTGCAGGCGCATCCGTGGGCCGCGGTTGCGGAGAAATATAAGGTAGGCGAGCGCGTGCGCGGACCGGTCACGCGAGTGGCGGAGTTCGGAGCCTTTGTGGAACTGGAGCCGGGCGTCGAAGGGCTGATTCATGTTTCCGAGATGTCGTGGGGTAGAAAGCTGCGCAGCGCCGGAACCATTGTGAAGCCGGGAGAGATCGTCGACGCAGTGATTCTGGGCATCAACGCAGGCGAGCGGCGGATTTCGTTAGGGCTGAAGCAGGCATTGGGAGATCCGTGGGCGGATGCGGCGCAGCGGTTTTCGGCTGGGACTGGGGTTGAGGGTCCGGTAGTCAGCATTACGAAATTTGGCGCGTTCGTGCAGCTTGCTGAGGGGGTGGAGGGAATGATTCACATCAGCGAGATGAGCGCAGAGAAGCGCATCAATCATCCGCAGGATGTGGTGAAGATGGGGCAGGTGGTGCGGGCGGTCGTGCTGGCGATCGATACAGAGAAACGTCAGTTGCGGCTAAGCATGAAGCAGGCGCTGCCGGGCGGAGTGGATGAATACATCGCCGAACATAAGCAAGGTGACGTGGTGAGCGGGCGCGTCGCAGAAGTTTTGGACGGAGAGGCGCGAATTGAACTGGGTGAGGGAATTCAGGGCGTATGTCGAGTCCAGGCGGCGAAATTGGCTTCAGAAAAAGCACTAGCAGAAAAACCCACCTCACTGAAACCCGATCTTTCTTCTTTAGGGTCGATGCTGCAGGCGCGATGGAAGGGTGCCACGTCCTCGGCCAGTGCCAAGCCGGAGCCTCTTAGCGCAGGACAGGTTCGCAGCTTCCGCATTGTCAGGCTCGATCCGTCGGCGAAAAAGATTGAAGTGGAGTTGGCGTAGTTAAAGTAAAGCACACGTTTTCCTCACTAGCGTTCTGGCGAACTCCTTGACAGCATCTCCGCCTCAGGTATATTACGAAACGTTATTTTTTATTTCGTTTTGGTGCGAAATCCCCTTATGGAGATCAGCCCGCCATGCGCTGCGAGTGCTACCAATTCTTCGCTGTAATTGTACTTTCTCTGTTTTCTCTTCTGCCTGCAATCCCGGCCAACGCGACGGATTCGCGGATTGAAAACGACACGCTAATTGTCGAAGCTAGCGAGCGCGACGGCACTTACACGATTCGATCGAAAGAGAACCCGCATGTGTTTATCGCCGCGGCCATCGCTGCGCAGGTAAATCATCGCTGGCTGAGGGCAGCCGACTATCCGAAGCACGAGGTGCGTTCCTCTACTTTTACTAATGCCCGCAGCACGGGTTCTCGGCTCACGCTGACTTATAGCGGACTTTCCGCACAGCCCGACCTTGCTTGCACGCTGCGATTGGAGGATAAACAAACGTTCGTAGAGATTGAAGTACAGATGCGCAATAACACGGGAGCGGAGGTCTCGGTGCAGGGCATTCGCGCGCTCGACGCGTCGGAAGCCGGCTCCCACTTCCCGCAAAAGACGCGAGAAGTGGGGCACCGATTTTTATGGCTGGATGGTCCGGCTTCGGCAGATCGGGTGCTTTCGGACAGCTTCAGCGAAGACCGTCCAGATATGAAGATCCACGATCTCGGCGAACCATATGAGGACAACCTCCGCGCAGTGGGCAGCCAGCTTATTTATAACCGCCAGAGCCGGCAAAGTATTTTTATTGGGGCGTTGACTTCGGAGAAGTGGCTGACGGTTTTGCGATTGAAAACGAACGACAAGAAAGATGAGATCACCGGGTATGAAGTCGATGCGACAGGCACG
>JASIEN010000075.1 GCA_030045935.1 Candidatus Sulfotelmatobacter sp. | reverse complement strand
ACGATTTTTATACCGTGTTTTTCCCAGTCCATGGTTATTCGATTGTCGCCGCGGATGCGGAGTTATGAGTATCGCTCGCCGACAGCCGCGACACAAGTTTACTTTTTCGAAGCCGGGTGAGGCCCGCCGGAATGCGGCGCGATGGAATACGGTTCTCGCCCAAACAAAATTCCTGTTTCCACCTCAATCGCTTTCCCGTCGGTGACGTACGGTTTAAACTTCCATTGCTCGAGCGCGTCGGTAATTGCCTTTGCCTGATCGGGAAAAGCGCTGATGAAGTGAATGTGTTTTACCTTGCCTTGTTTGTCAATGATGACCCGGACTGGAACCGGATTGAAGCGATGCCCGGTTGGAACGGGATCGACGCGCGCAAGCAGGTTTTCATCTCGTGCGTAATCCTTGATGCAAACAGGAAAAGATCCGCCACCATTGCCTGTTGTGGCACTCACCTCGATTGGCAATTTCATGTTGTTTAGACCGAGCATTAAACGATCCAGCAATTTCGTGTCGCGGCCGGTCAGAATGAACTGCACCGCATGACAGCGCATTTGCATTGTCAGAACATACCAGTGCAGCTCCGCTACTGGCGACCAGTAGGCAAGGAAGCTGAACGAGCGGCCAGCGACGTTGACCAGAGTAAGCGGCTTTTCAACTTTGTAGTCCGCTTGCAAATGGTCTTTGGTGTATTCGGTAAGCTCCAGAGCATTAGCGGCAGGGAAGAGAGTGAAAAACATATCCTGGGCTGTAATTAACATACTCGCTGCAGCAGGTCCGTCTATGGGGGGATCGATTTGCGCGAGCACGTAACGGCCACTTTCGGATGGGGGTGGGCCTTCGTAATCCTGAGTCCAATCTTCCGGTAGCGGATAGGCAATTCCAAAGTACGGATCACTGAAAAGACCTTGAGCGACGGTCGCCGCCTCGGGAACCGGGGTGACGGAATCGCTGGCGCTCGACGACGCGCCTTTCACCAGGATGGTTTCCGGCGGAACTTTTGTGATCGACGGCTGGTTGGCGTAGGACTCGACATTGGGTTTGGAACGGCTGTCGACATTTGGAGTTTGGCTCTCAGCCGCCAACGAAGCGCACAAGACCACAAGCAATACGCCGTACAGAAAACTGGGATTCATATAGTCCTTTAGAGCGCAGCAACTTCAGGCAGGTGGGGCCCGGAGTGTCGACCGTAGATGATTCGTGGAACTGGGAAAAGGCTGACGAGACGACTGGGCGTCTCGTCAGCCTCACGCACAAACACTTATAGCGAGCGAAGAAAGTCCAACAGTTCTTGCTGCTGAGTAGTTGTGAGTTTGTTGAAGTTGCCGACCACAGTGCTGGCTTCGCTCTTGCTGCTCTTGTGATCCTCGATCGCCGTATACAGATCTGTGGTCCGGCCATCATGCAGCAGGAAGATGCGTTGTCCCAGGCCCCACAACGGAGCCGTGCGGAACTGATCGCCACCAGCGCCGCCCTGCGAAACATTATCGGCAAGGCGAGTGCCCATGTTATGGATCTCGAGGTCCGAAAATGCATTCACTGGGACGTTGCCGAGTGCCGGCGCGAAGTTTGAGACTTGCGTCGTGCCGGGGCTGGGATTGTGGCAGGTCGCGCAGCCGATTGAGCTGAACAACGAACTGCCGTCGGCGATTGCGCTGGCAGCAACCAGCGCCCCGTTCAGCATCACTGGACCCGGCGGGGGAGGAGCAAGGAAGCGCATGAAATTGGCAAATGCCGAGACGTCGTCAAGTACCGCGGCATTTGTTGTCTGAGTTGGATTCGACGTATCTTCGGGATAACCAGTCCCGGTGAGATTCAAACAACTCGCAGGAAGCCCCGTCGACTGCTCTTCCTCAGGCAATGGCCTGTCTTGAGGGAACAGCTCATTGCTGATTCCCATCTCGACGTTATAAGCCTCGCCGGCAAATATGTGCAACGACTTGTTCTGCGCTTTCCAGCCAAAGCGTGTTATGGTGCCATCGTTACCGCTGTGGTTAAAAGTGCCGGCAATGCCAAATGAGTTGACGAGATTTGTCGCCTGATTGGCTAACAGTGTCGAATCGTCCAGGTTCTCGATCAAACCCGCGCCAAAGACAGGCGTCGGAATGCGGAAGATGAGATCGTTCACCGCAAGATAGGCAGCAAAGTTCGGCTGTGCCAGGCTGCAATTGCCGGCATCAGAACGGCCCGTGACAGTGAATAGATCTTCCACCCCACCATTGGGAGCTTTGGTGTTGACCGCTCCATTGGAGTCGAGAAAAAAGGGAGCTCGCGCTTCTAGCGTGGGACCTGTGGCCGTGATGAACGACGGCATAGTGTCGTTAGGTGCAACGCCACTGCTGATGAACTGCGACTGTGGATTAGCGGCAGCGCCTGATCCGCCGACGGCAGGTTGCGCGTGACAGGAGCTGCACTGATTCGAGTTAAAACGTGGACCGAGACCGGTGTTGGCGGAATTGGAAACGGTTTCCACCTCCTGAAAGCGGTTGAGACCGTCGTTGAAAAAGGCAGTGAAGCCGTTGGGATCATTCGACGGATTGATGATGGTTGCGCCCGTGCCGCGGTTGGCGGACTGAACTCCGGGATCGGTTTGGGCAGATACTGCACCGGCTACGAACAGCAGCGCCAAAAACAGAGATGCGTTTCTGATTTTAGACACGACTTCCTCCTGATTGGGCTGAGATGGGTCGTACAGCCGGAATGGCGCGGGTGAAGCGAGCTGTCTCCGGCTTGTGGGTACTGGGAGCCGGATTCAGTGTTGTGGTGTTTTGTAACTCGCTATTCTGCCCAAGGCAAGGAAAATCGTTGTCGTGTTACGAACTTGGAACACAGCCGGGCGCCCCGAAAGTTCTGATCCGCCTTGTTTTCTGTTCCCTACGGACAATTCCACACAAGGCGCGTTGCCTTAGCCACAAGGACTAAGCCATTCGAAAATTGTTCGGAAAAGCTTGCCCTCTCTTAGTCCATCTCGAAACTTAAATACGTCAGGCCGTCGGAGCGCTCGACTTGCAGCACGACGGGGGCGCCGGTTTTAAGCTGCAAAATGACGTCTCGTAAGGTAGCCATGTCGGGAATCGGCGTGGTATTGAGCGAATGAATTACGTCGCCGGTTTGCAAGCCGGTATCGGGCAGGATGAGATCAGCGGCGCGACCGAGCACGACCACCCCCGACTTTATGCGAAGATCGCCAACCTGTGAAATCAGGTCGGGAGTCAGATCGATGGCAATAACGCCAATGCGTGGAATGAGATTCTTTTCAGGATCCGCAAGGTCGAAAAGCTGATCCATCTGGTCGCGATGTTCGATGGCAGGAATGTAGAGAGTGAGCTTCTGCGTGCCGCGCAGAACTTCCAGCTTGAGCACCCGATCGAGGCTGTGCAGATACAGGGCCGCCGAAAGTTGCGGCAGAGTATCAATGCGGCGCTCGTCGGCGTAGAGCGCGATGTCGTTGATCCGGAGGCCGGCAGCGGCGGCGGGACCGTCGGGTTTGACGTCAGCAAAAATCACTCCCCAGTGCCGCGGCAGTTGCAGGCCTTCTGCGAGCGTGGGAGTAATTTCCTGGGCAGCAGCACCGATTTCGACGCGATGAACGTGGCCGTATTTGCGCAAGCTGTGATAGACAAAATCGACAACGCGCGCCGGAATGGCGAAGCCGAGGCCTTCACTGCCGCCGCCGCTGGAGAGGATAAAAGTATTGATTCCCACCACCGAACCATTCATGTCGACCAGTGGACCGCCGCTGTTGCCGGGGTTGATCGGAGCGTCGGTCTGGATATAGGTCAATGGTTTTGCCGGATCGGCTTGCCGCGCTACGGCGCTGACAACGCCCATGGTGACGGAATTCTGCAATCCTTCGGGGCTACCTATGGCGAACACAAGCTGTCCAACACGCGGACGGGACTGGGCGAGCAGTGGAAGCGTGGGGAGATCATTCCCATCAATTTTCAGCAATGCCAGATCGCTCTCTTTGTGAATACCAATCAGGCGCGCTTCCAGAATGCGGCGTTTGCCTTCCGGTTCCTGCCTGCCATCGATGGGTAAAGGCAGGGCCACGCGGATGCGCTGCGCGCCTTCGACCACGTGGGCATTGGTCATGATGTAACCGGTGGGATCGACGATGACCCCGGAGCCCACCGCATGCTGGCGCACGATAAGCGCGGTTTCGGAACGATTCTCCTCGTGCAACGGGCCGTATCCCGTAACCAGAATCTGCACGACGGCAGGACACACTTTGGCGGCGAGTCCTTCAAAAGCGTTGTTAAGTTGGAGCAGCGCCGCCTCGGCGGAGGCGGATTCATCGGGTTTGGGCTGAGGCTTTTGCTGCGCGCTTTCCGCAGAGGACGTTGGCTTTGCCTGCGCGGCAGCCTGCCGCGAAATCTGCGAAACGGCCAGCGCCAGGGTGACGATGACGCCCATCCGGCAAATGAACGGCCGCAGGGTAGTTTGAGGCGAGGAGAGAAGTGCATCGAACATGAGAGGAACTCCTAACGGGACGACGGCGTTCTTACAAAACGGTATCACGAAGACTGCTTTTACCTCTGTTCACGACAAAACCATACAACCCATGGATTCGCTAAGCCGGAGTAGGGTTTCATCGCTAGAGAGAGGGACAGTCGCTAGAGTACGTGTGGAGCGGCGTGGTTCAACAAATCACATTTCGTGTGCGGCACAACGGAACCGTGGATTGTTTGTGACTGCGGGACGACCGCAGATTTCGCACACGGCGGGGACGGCAAAGATCGGGTTGGTGTCTGCTGTCTGAAGGACATGTTGGGCACCCACTTCACTAGCCGTGAAGATTGAGATGAAGGGGGCGCTTCCTGCGGCTTTCTCGACGTTGGGACGGCCTTTGGCTTCCTCGCGCTCGACCAGGCACATAACGCCGACGACTTCAAAGCCGAATTCACGCGCGGCTTCGATGGCCTGCATGGTAGAAGCGCCAGTGGTGCAGACATCATCCACAATCACTACCCGTGCGCCCTTCTCGCGGAAACCTTCTATGCGCTGCCCGGTGCCGTGTTGTTTTTCCGACTTGCGGACCAGGAAACCCGGCAGCGTGCCACTTACGACTGAAACCGCTACTACGATCGGGTCTGCGCCCAAGGTCAGTCCGCCGATGGCCTGCGCGTTCCATTTTCTTTGCTTGATTTCGTCGAAAAATACCTCCCCGGTCAGGCGCGAGCCTTTTGCGTCCAGCGTGGTGGTGCGGCAGTCGATGTAGTAGTCGCTGGTCGCGCCGGAGGACAATTTGAAGTTGCCCAGCCGAAAGGACTTATGGGCGAGAAGTTCCAAGAGTTGTTGACGTGCAGAGGACATGTGTTACCTAACAGTAGCATTGTATGGCGTCATCCCTTCGGCAAGCTCAGGGCAGGCTCTGAGGGTAGCTATTCTTCAGGCGAAGCGAAGGATCTCCCCGCATACGAGCCAGTGGGAGTGGAGATTCCTCGCCCCGCTGGCGAAAACGCGGGGCTTCGGCATGACGCAACTCAGCCGCAGATCGATCCACCACACAGTCAACCATGGCGCACAAGTGCCGTTCCGGCGTGATAATCTGATGGTTCTCCCATTCCCGGCATTACAACGTTTCGAGGTATGAAATTGCAGAGTGCGCGAAGGCTTTTCTTTTTTCTGATTGCCATTTTTCTTCTTAACAATTTTGAAACTTCAACTCTGGTAACGAGAGCGTGGGCAGATGGCACGCACACTTGGGAGCAGTCCAAATTTGATGAGCTGAGCAAGGGCACGGCCAACGGGGTCGCTGTCCGCAGCTCCGGGGGGCTGGAGTTGGCCCCTACCTTCAAAAGCCTGTATGCCACTCCTTCCACCTACATATGGGCGATCGCCTCCGATGACGCGGGCAACGCTTATGTTGCGGCGGGCGCGCCGGCGCGCGTGTACCGCATTACGCCGGATGGAAAGTCCACCATTATCTTCGAGCCGAAAGAGTTGCAGGTGCAAGCACTACGCTGTGCACCCAGCGGCGAAATTTATGCTGCGACCGCGCCCGATGGCAAGGTCTACAAGCTGGAGCACAAGCCGGCGGGAAAGACGCAGAGCGCAAAGCCCGATCCAGCGCAAGCCGCACCCGCGGAAAAAGAAAAGGAACCAGCCAAGCCCAGTGTTGATCCATCATGGAGCTCGACCGTGTATTTCGAGCCGGGGACGAAGTACATCTGGGACCTCGCCCTGGATAAAGCGGGCAATCTTTATGTGGCTACAGGCGATCACGGAGAGATTTTCAAAGTGACGCCGAAGGGTGAGCATTCGCGGTTTTTTCAGAGTGATGAAACCCACATCCGAGTTCTCGCCGTCGATGAGAAAGAGAACCTGATCGCCGGTTCGGATGGCAGCGGGTTGATTTACCGCATCTCGCCTGCGGGGGAAGGATTTGTATTGTACAGCGCACCCAAGAAGGAAATCACCGCGTTGACACTCGACCACAGTGGCAACATTTATGCCGCAGCTGTGGGAGAGAAAAAAGGTGGGCAGACTTCATCGGGCGGGCCGCCGATAATCCTGCCTCCAGGTTCAAACGCACCAACCGCCGGGGCTGCGCCGCAAGCGCCGGGAATGAATCTGAATCCAGGACAATCCACGCCTGCGCAGGCGACAGGTCCGTTTCCCTTCCCCGGCGGAGGGGCAGGTGGCGGCTCAGACGTGTACCGCATCGCTCCCGACGGTTCGCCCACAAGAATGTGGAGCTCGCATGAGGACATCGTCTATGCGCTGGCATTGGATTCGCAGGGCAAACTTCTGGCTGGCACGGGAAATCGCGGGCACCTGTTTGCGATCACGGGGCAGGACGAGTTTTCCGATCTGTTGAAGGCGCCGGCTTCGCAGATCACGGCTTTCGCCAAAGCTCCGAATGGCGGATTGCTCACCGCCACCAGTAATCTGGGGAAGATTTTTGCACTGGGACCGGGTCTGGAAAGCGAGGGCAGCTATGAGAGCGATGTTTTTGATGCAAAGATTTTTTCCCGCTGGGGCCGGGCAGAGTTTCGCGGTACGGGCAAGGTCGATTTATACGCGCGCAGCGGAAATGTGGACAATCCCGACCGCCACTGGAGTTCGTGGAGCAAAATTGATCTCGCCAGAAACAGCGAAACTGGTGTTCCCGCCGCGCGCTATGCGCAGTGGAAAGTAGTGTTACATGATGGAACCACGAACCCCAGCGTTGACAGTGTGGCGCTGAATTATCTGCCCAAGAATGTCGCCCCCGTGATTGACGAGGTCACAGTGCAGGCAGGAGTGAGGTACCAGCTATTACCAAAGACTTCCACTCCGGTGAGCGATAGCGGTTTTTCAGCCGCAGCGGGACAGCATTTCGACGTGCCTCCCCCGAGCACACATGACCGCGACTCGATTGGAGTGAAATGGAGCGCGCACGACGAAAATGACGATCAGCTTGTCTATTCGGTCTACTATCGCGGCGATGGTGAAACCCGCTGGCTGCTGCTGAAAGACAATCTCACCGATAAAGCCTATTCGTTTGACGCGAGCCTGCTGCCCGATGGCGGCTACACAATAAAAGTGGTCGCTTCCGATGCACCCTCTCATTCTCCCGGCGAAGCACTGACGACTGAAAAAGAAAGCCGCCGCTTCGAAGTGGATACCACGCCGCCACGCATTGAAAGCCTGGCCGCGTCGCTCGAAGGCGGACAGATTCATGTGAGGTTCCGTGCGGTGGACAACTTTTCCGCCATCCGGCGCGCGGAATACTCGGTCGATGCCGGTGAGTGGCAGTATGTGGAACCGGTGGGACAGATCTCCGACTCAAAAGTTGAGAATTACGATTTCAAAATCATGCCGGAAACAGACAAGGATGGCGGGCCTTCATCGGAGCATGTTGTCGTGGTTCGAATTTACGATCGCTACGACAACATGGGAGCTGCCAAGATGGTGCTACGCGGCAAGTGACTCAAATCTGTCGGGTACTTTCACGCCTTTTGCATCTTTCCATGCTGAAAGGTCGCGCTGAAGTAATGTCTCCAGTGCTTCGACTTCCGGCCTAAGCTTTTCATAAAGCCAAGTGAGAACTTCCGGCTTTGGCGGAGCGAAAGGGCGCCCCCCACCCAGTACGAATTTGCGAACGGGCGAGTTCTTGAGCGCCACCACGATTCGATTGAGCCGCCAGGCTTTGAATAGATCGGCCATCATCAGCGCGGCTCGGGTGCGGTAATAACTGCGGGGACATGCATTCCGAGTCATGCACTCTTGCGTTTTCTCTGGAAGCAATCGCAAAGCATGGTATTCCGATGAAATCCGTCAGCGAGTTCATAAAAGACTGCGGACAGTGCTGGAGATCATCGTAGGTGCCAGCCCAGACGTTAGCGGTTCCGAAGGAGCGCTGCCACAGGCGTAGGTTGCCGGCATAGTTGCTGGTTTCGAGCAGCTCAGTTCGGCTATAGTTTGAATTCCTTCCCGGATGGAAGTGTCGTCCACGCTCAAAGAGAAACGCTCTACTGCAATCTTTCCGTCTCCATTGCGATTTCCTGGGCAACACTCTTCATCTCATGCAACTTGCCGGCGCGGCGAAGCTCCGGAAACCACCATGCCCATAGAGCGATAACCGCCAACGTTCCCACCCCACCCAGCAACACGGCCGGCACCGTGCCAAACCATTGTGCGGTAATGCCCGATTCAAATTGGCCGAGTTCGTTCGAGGTCCCGATAAATACCATGTCGACCGACATAACCCGCCCACGCATTTCGTCGGGAGTGCGCAGCTGCACAAGTGTGGCGCGGATGATTACGCTGACCATGTCGGCCGCGCCCAGAAAAATCAGGGCCAGCAGAGAAAGAGTGAGGCTTCGGGAAATTCCGAAGATAATTGTGCAGATACCAAAGCCTGCCACCGACCAGAGCAGCGTCGGTCCCGAGCGGCCGCGAATCGGCCAGTGCGCGACTGCGATGGCCATGAGCGCGGCGCCGATGCCAGGCGCGGTGCGCAACAATCCTAGTCCCCAGGGGCCGGTATGCAGGATCTCGCGGGCATAAACGGGAAGCAGGGCGACCGCTCCGCCCAGCAACACGGCGAACAGATCGAGTGAAATGGCGCCCAGAATCAGTTTCTCGCCCCAGATAAAGTGCAGTCCGGCGAAGATCGTTCTTAGTGTTGTCGGCTCGCGGCGTCGTGCCTGCGGCCGCGTCTGGATGCGGAACATGGAGAGAAGCGCACCCAGAGCCGTTAGCATGGCCAAGGCGTAAACGGCCGAGGGGCCGCGTAAGAGCGCGTAGAGAACACCGCCGATCGAGGGACCGAGAATCGTAGCAGCCTGGAACGTGGTTGCGTTCCAGGCGACGGCATTGGCAAAGTGTTCCTCGGGAACGAGCTGAGGCAAAATCGAACGGCTGGCCGTGCCGTTGAAAGAGCGAACCACGCCGAGCAGAACCAGCACGAAATAAATCGGGCGCACCGAGCGGCTGCCGTGTTCGGCGATGAACAGCAGAAGCGCAGAACAGATGGCATATCCGGCGTAGCAGGTGCCAAGAACCTTGCGGCGGTCAAAGCGGTCGGAGGCGTGCCCGGAAACCAGAAACAACAGAATGCCGGGCAGAAACTGCGCCAGGCCCACCAGACCCAGATCGAGAGCGCGTTTGGTAATGTCGTAAACTTGCCATCCCACGGCCACGGCCTGCATTTCCACCGCGGCCACGATGAGAAAACGGGCGATTTGGAAGAGAACGAAGCCGGGATGGGTGAAGGCGGCGCGGCCGGCATTGGAGGGAGCGGGGAATGCCATGAGAGTCTAATGTGCCATAAAAATTCGTGGATGGCATGACTTGGCTCCCGAGGGGCCAATAGGAGGGTGCGCTATTTATAATCCGATTGGGCTGATTGTTAGAAGGCGGACCTGGAAGCTCGCATGCGTTTTGAACTTTTCGTTGCAACCCGTTATCTGCGCGCTAAGCGCCGGCAGGCTTTCATCGGCATCATCACCGCCATCTCAATCGCCGGGGTTGCGGCGGGCGTGGCTTCTCTCGTCGTTGCACTCGCCATTAATAATGGCTTTCGCCAGGACTTGCAGGAACGGCTGATCGGGTCAACCTCGCACATCAGCCTTTTGCGCGTTGCCGATGATGGCATCAAGGACTGGCGGCCGCTGCTCACGCGGCTCGACAAACAACCGCATGTGGTCGCCGACGCTCCGGCAATTTTTGAGCAAGTTTTAATTTCGCGTGGACCTCGGGCGCGGGGTGCTGTGCTCAAGGGAATTATTCCGCAGGATGAGCGGAGGATTGGCGATCTGCTGAATACAATCACCGAGGGGTCGGCAGCAGCGCTGCAAGAATCGCCCGAGGACGTCAGCCAAGGCTCGACCAACGTTTCAAGTCAGAACAATTCTCCAGGCAATGGCGAGGGTGGCATGTCCTCCGAATCTCCCGACTCGCTTGCTGGCGTTGAGGCGCGAGTAGCCGCCATGCCTCCAATCATTATTGGTCGCGACATGGCCGATAATCTTGGGGCAACGGTTGGTTCTGTCGTACTCGTGACAAGTCCGCAAGGGGAATTGACGCCGTTCGGCATGGTCCCAAAATACACCCGCTTTCGGGTCGCCGGAATTTTCAATTCAGGATTCTACGATTACGATTCCTCCTGGGCACTTACGCGTCTTTCGGATGCGCAGCGGCTGTTCGGGCTAGGCGATCTGATTTCGGTGATTGAGTTCAGGATCGACGACATCTACAAGGCCGATCAGGTCTCTCGCGAACTGGAAGACGCAGCGGGCAAAGGTTTCATGGCCACCAA
>JASIEN010000074.1 GCA_030045935.1 Candidatus Sulfotelmatobacter sp. | reverse complement strand
CCCGCCGATGATGATCAGCTCCGCCGGCTGAAGAAGCACGCGGATGTTGCCATGCTCCATCAGGTAGCCGGAAACCACCGCGCCAAAGACAACCAAGATGCCGATGATTACAAACATGAGTCAGTCCTTGGCAGAAGCGGCCGCAGCAGCGGAAGCGGCGTACATGGCGCGGCTTTGCTCGAGGCTCTGCTCGGTACGCTGCAAGAGCGATTCCAGCGTGTCGCCCGTGCGAGCGGCTGCATATCCCACCGCAACCCGCAGCGACAGTTCTTCTCCCCACCACGTAATGTTGGCGCCGGCGATCATCCGCAGCATGCGGGCGGCGACGGCAAGCAAGGCTTCCTCCGAGCAACCCATCAGGATCACGAGAAAACGGCCGTTCCCCCACCGGCCAACCAGGTCGGTGGGCCAGACCGTACTGCGCATAGTTCTCGCCAGCACCTGCACCATGGAGCGCGCAGCTCCCTGGCCATAGCGGGCGCGAAACTGGTCGAGTTCGGGAAAATCCAGAACGATGACCGCAAAAGGAATGTGCAATTCCGTGAATGTTGCCAACGTCTCGCGCAATCGTGAGAACATGATCGCCCGGTCTGGCAAACCCGTTACTTCGTCCAGCCATCCCCGTTGTTCCAGGCTGGCTGGCCTCGCCTCGGGGGTGTCTTCGCCAAATCGCGGGTCAAACGTCTGGATGATCCCAATGAGTGCTCCGTTTTTATCACGCAATGGGATGGACCAGGTGTGGACGACGGTTCGATGCCCGAACTTATGGTGCACAAACCCTTCCGCTTGCACGGGCCTGGCTTCGCGTAGCGCCGTTGTGATGGGACACGTCTGGCACACTTCGCAGCTCTCCTGGTTGCAGTGCAAGAGAATGTTTTCCGAGCAGACATGGCCGAGTACTTCAATGCGGGGATAGCCGCTGATTTGTTCAGCGCCGTCGCTCCAGAAAACGATTCTTTTCTGCAGATCAACTACGCAGATGCCCACCTGCAACTGGTTAAGGATGCTGCGATAAATGTCTGGATCCTGGAGGGTAGACATGGCGTGACCGCAGTGCTTTCGACTCTTCTATCGGCTGAATGGGAGCACAACTTCACGCGCATAATGGTCGTATCCACCTACTGAAATCCGGCTAAAAGCTCAGATATTAGCGGCTGTTTTGCGGGAGTAGGAATCATCTTGTCTCATGGAAAGGCGGGCGAGAACGCCCGCCTTTTTATCGCTCCGTCAGGGCTCTCCTGTCTGGCACAGGCTCGGTTGTACGTAACCCAAGCGTCAAACCGAGACATCGAGACTTTGTTCTCTAGGCTGAAAGACTGCAAGATTCACGAAGTGGCACGGAAGACGGTTGTCTCCCCAACATTGCCATTGACGCGAGACCGCCGCTTGAGAATAATGTTGCCCGCGCCGGCGCTGGTTTGCCCCCTGCGAATTCGTAGCCAGCTCGAACCTGTATCAATCTGACGCCGTTTGCAGTTCGTGTTCGCATGATGAGACGGATGTGTTTCGGGGTGGTGTCGGCCATCCAGTCCCGGGCGAAAACTTTGTTCCCACAGCTGTTCGGAGGAAATTCATGACATCTTCACGCGGTCCCAGGTCGTTTCTGCTGCCGGTCTTCGTTGCGATTTTGGCTGTGATGTTCGCTGCCATTGTGGGCACGAACGCGGCATCCCAGTCAGTCTCAGTCACAACCTATCATTACGATAATTATCGAACCGGGTGGAATGCGAACGAGACTACGCTCACCCCAGCCAATGTAAACACCTCTGACTTTGGACTGCTGCACAGCGTCGCACTGGATGATCAGGTCGACGCCCAACCCTTGTATATGCCAGCCGTGAATATCACGGCGGGGCAATATCAGGGAGTGCACAATGTCATTTACGTGGCGACGGAAGGGGACACGGTCTTTGCGATCGATGCACAGTCGGGAACGATACTGCTGAGCGTAAGTCTGGGCACACCGATTCATATGCCGCTGGGCTGCAATAATAACGGCCCCAATGTCGGCATCAATTCGACGCCGGTCATCGACGCGACCAGCAACACTCTTTATGTGATGGTGTATACGCGGGCGAGCGGATCGCCCGAGTACATGCTGCACGCTTTGGATTTGGGCAGCCTGACAGACAAGGTTACGCCTCAACTAGTTTCGGCTTCGCACTCGCTGACGAATGGCAATTTGTTTGAGTTCAATGCGACCTATCAGCGGCAGCGGCCCGCTTTACTGCTGGCGAATGGCAATATCTATGCGGGTTTTGGCAGCTTCTGCGATTCTGCCGCGAATCTTTCCCGCGGTTGGCTGCTCGGTTGGGAGACGGGTACGCTCACGCCACTTGATGCCAACGACCTTTTTGATTCCCTAGCCTCGTCGCCAGACGATTTCTTCCTTTCTTCCGTATGGATGTCCGGCTATGGACCGTCGGCAGATGATTCCGGCAACGTACTGGTGGTGACCGGAAATTCCGATTACTCGGGGACGACCTACAACGGCGTAACCAATATTCAGGAAAGCGTGATCAAGCTTTCTTCCGATTTATCGACGGTAATCGATCTGTTCACTCCCGACGATTGGCCCTCACTCGACGAGGGCGATGTCGATTTTGGTTCGGGAGGTGTGATGGTGCTGCCTGACCAGCCCGGCTCTGATCCACACCTCGCCGTTGCTGCCGGCAAAGATGGCAACATGTACTTCATGAATGAGGACAACCTGGGTGGGTACAACAGCAACAGCAACAATGTTCTGGGCACTTACTACATTGGCGGTTGCTGGTGCGGTCCCTCGTATTACGTGGACCCCAGCGACTCGATTCCGCGAGTTGTGAGCAGTGGGGGTAACAACCTTCAGGTTTACCAAGTGCTGACTTCGCCCTCGCCATCGCTTAACCAGGTTTCGCAATCGACGACCGTGACGAGCCCAGGTAGCGGCTTTTTCACGAGCGTTAGTTCAAGTGGCACGACCAACGCAATCATTTGGGCGCTTTCACGGCCGTCGGGTACCGGCACGGGAAACGTCCATCTTTACGCCTTCAATCCAGACTCGGGGTCGACATTAAGTCCGATCTTTAATAAATCGGCTGGAAGCTGGCTGTATCCCACCGGAAACTCAAATCTGGTTCCAGTCGTGGCTAACGGTCAAGTCATCGTTGCCAGCTACGAGGAACTCAATATTTTTGGTCTGACGAGGTTATTCACCCAAACGGCGCTGAGTTCCTCGGCAAGCCCCGCGAACTTTGGCGAGTCCGTTACCTTAACGGCACAAGTAGCCTCGAGCGGATCGCCCACCGGAACCGTTACATTCTGGAACGGGGGTTCGAAGCTCGGGACTGCGACTTTGAGCGACGGCACAGCGACGCTTCCGACAACCAAGTTAGCGCTTGGTACGGATTCGCTCACGGCCGAGTATAACGGAGACCCTGCCGACAGCAAGAGTCTGTCGCCGGTGTTCTCACAGCAGGTTGTTCAAGCAACCATTTCATTGACGCTCACGTCGAGTCCCAATCCGTCCGAGGCAGGCAAACTTGTAAAGTTCACCGCGACTTTGAGCAGCAATGGTGGTCTGCCGAAGGGCCAGCAAGTGATCTTTAGTTACAACGGCTCGGAGATTGGAACAGCCAACGTTACGGCGGAGGGAACGGCGAAGTTTTCCACAAAGACTTTGCCGGCGGGGACAGACACTATTACGGCAACCTATGCTGGCAACACCGACTATAGCGCGGCGTCAGGAACGGTGGTGCAGACGGTCCAGTAGATGTTGGTTTGCGGAGCCAGTCGTCTTTCGGTGTTAAGGTAGTCCGGCAGAACTTTGGCTTAGTTGGCTGGAGGGCCCCATGAGCGCCGTTGTTGCGGTGCCAGATCTTTCCTCGCGACCGTTTCGTCTTGTGTGCGAGCGTCTCATGCGCGCATCGCCTGAGGTTCTATTCCGGGCCTGGACGCAACAGTTCGATCGCTGGTTTGCGGTTCCGGGATCGGTGTTGATGAAAGGCGAAGTCAACAACGTATTCTTTTTTGAGACCGACTTCGAAGGCGAGCGGCATCCGCACTACGGTCGCTTTCTGGCGCTGGATCGCGACCGCCATCTGGAACTGACTTGGGTTACGCAAGCGACCACGGGCGCGGAAACCGTGGTGACAGTCGATCTCATACCTAAGGATGGCGATACGCTGCTGCGACTGACGCATGCTGGATTCCCCGATGAAGAGTCAAAGAAGCGCCATGAAGATGCTTGGCCCAAAGTGCTGGCGCACCTCGATGAGTGCGTGAGGGGCTCATGACGCTCAGTTTGCCCCCTGAAAGGCAACAGCAGTTTCCCATTCGACTCCCTCGCCTCGCTCAGTCCCTCGGGCAGGCTCTCCTGGGTCGCTCTCGGACGCTGGCGTAGGAATGACAAAAGACTAATTCTCCGCGGCAAGTTTTCCACACCGCATCCCGATTATCACTGCCGGAACTCTTCCACGCGATGCTAGAATATCGCCGAAACCTTTACAGATTATTGTGAGAAATTCCGGACGATGAACCAGCCATCGAGTCCGGAAGTGTATGCGGGTGTATGTCATTGGGATCAGCTCCCGGCCTTTCGCCAAAAAAACGCGAAAGGGCTCGCCCTGAGCGGAGCGCGAAGGGATGGGGCGTCCAGTGAATCACCGCACGGGAAGCGTCTTAGGAGAATGAATGGATTCGGGATCGCTGGTACAGGCCAATAATTCCCTTCGCGAATTTCAACCTGTAAACGCGGACTTTGGGCGAAATCTCGCTCCGCGGATTTACCCCGAACTGCCGGCACAGGAATCCACGCTAGGGGAATATGTTCGTGTTCTCATCAAGCGCAAGTGGACGGTGCTGACCTGCCTGATTTCCATTTTTTCCCTCGTGGCCATCGCCAGCCTGAAGATGACGCCGATCTACGAATCGAGCGGCAGCATCGAAATCAACAAACCGGACTCGGGACTGGTCAATTTCAACAACTCCCCCACCTTCAACGTTGACTATTACGATCCCACGGAACTCGAAAGCGAGGTAATGATTCTGCAGAGTGATCTGCTGGCGTTGCAGGTCATCAAGGAGTTGGGACTCGATCGCCGGGCTGAGTTTGGCGGAAAGACTCCGGCTCTGCCATCGACTCTCGATCTCGCACCTGATCCGTTACAGGCTGACTCCGCCCGAACCTCAGCACTGCTCGGGGCATTTCGCGGAAATCTCAAAGTCACGCTCTCCCCTAACACGCACATCATCAAAGTTTCCTTTCGCAATCCCGATAAGGATCTGACTGCAACTGTGGTTAACACCTTGATGAGCACCTACACGGAAAATAATTTCAAATCGCGCTTCGATTCCACTATGCAGGCCTCAGACTGGCTCTCAAAGCAGCTGGTCGACTTGCAAATGAAGGTGGAAACGTCGCAGGAAAAACTGGTGCGATACCAGAAAGAGCACGAGATTCTGGGCATTGACGAGAAGCAGAACATCACCACTTCCAAGCTCGATGAATTGAACAAGGCGCTGACGGCGGCCGAATCGGAGCGGATGGCAAAGGAGTCGGTATATCGGCTGGTGCAGTCGGGCGATCCGGAGACGATTGCTTCCGCTGCAAGCGCCATCGATAACGCTGGAGGAGGCGGGCAGACAGCATCCGGACTTTTGGAGACGCTGCGCGCCAAAGAAGCTGACGTCAAAATCCAGATGGCGGAATTGAGCACGCAGTTCGGGCCGGCATATCCGAAGGTGGCGCAACTGAATACCCAGCTCAAGGAGATTCAGGCGGAAATTCTGATGGAAACCCACAAGGTCGCGGCCAAGATTCGCGGACAATATCTGGCAGCATTGCAGCGCGAAAATATGCTGCACGACGCTCTCGAGAAGCAGAAACAGGAAGCTAACAAACTCAATGAGAGCGCCATTCAATACAGCATCCTCAAGCGCGACCTGGAAAGCTACCGCCAGCTTTATGAAGGGCTGATGGAAAAAATGAAAGAGGCCGGAGTTTCAGCGGGGCTGAAATCCAATAATTTCCGTATTGTGGATTACGCGCGTGCACCGACCGCGCCGGTTGAGCCCAATATCCCACGCAATCTTGGGTTTGCCTTCGTGCTGGGACTGACCTCGGGCGTGGGACTCGCTTTTCTGCTGGAGGGATTGGACAATACCGTGCGCACGACCGAGCAAGCGCAGATGATCTCAGGTCTGCCGCCGCTGGGCATGATCCCAATGGGATCGCGGAGCGCGCGGGAAAGCGGAAGCTCGAAGCGCCTTGTAATTGCAACTTCAAAAGAAGCGGTGGAGTTGGTAACGCAGGTGCGGCCGCAGTCGCAGATGGCCGAATCGTATCGTGCGCTGCGCACCTCGCTGCTGCTCTCGAACCTGGGCGCGCCGCCGAAGGTGATTATGATCACCAGTGCGCTGCCGCAGGAAGGCAAGACCACAACCAGCATCAACTGCGCGGTGGTGCTGGCGCAGAAGGGGATTCGGGTGCTTCTGATCGATGCTGACCTGCGCCGGCCCAGCATTCACAAAACTTTGGGAATGGGGCCGCGCAGCGGACTGAGCAATGTGCTGACCGGCAGCGCCACGCTGCAGCAGGCCATCACGCGTTCGCCTGTGCTGCCCAATCTCTCGATTTTGCCGGCGGGGACGCCACCGCCGAACCCTGCTGAGCTGCTGGCCTCCACCAATATGCGCGACATACTGGAAGAGCTGCGCGGCCAGTACGACCATATTGTTATCGATACGCCGCCGACGCTATCCGTCACCGATGCAGTTGTGCTTTCGCCGCGCGCCGATGCCATTGTGCTGGTGATACGCTCGGGACAAACGACCAAGCACGCCTTGCGCCGCTCGCGCGACATTCTTACGCAGGTCAATGCCAAGGTTTCCGGAGTGCTGCTGAACGCCGTGGATTTGAGCTCGCCCGATTACTACTACTACTACGAATACCGTGGAAAGTATTCCAGTTATTACCGCGATGGGGATGCGCACGATCACGAGCAAGACCATGGCGACGAAGAAGTTGAGGAGCAGGAGGAAGCGTCTTCGAACAGCGCGTAGGAGTCTGG
>JASIEN010000073.1 GCA_030045935.1 Candidatus Sulfotelmatobacter sp. | reverse complement strand
TTCTTCTCGCTTTTGGTGCCTTTCTGGCTGTTGTGGGCCTTCGCCGGATTTTCAGGAATGATAGAAGTCTGGCCCGCAGTTCTGGTCGCAGGAGTGTTCTTCGCCATTCCGCAGTTTCTAATGTCGAATTTTCATGGGCCGTGGCTGGTGGATGTGGTTGCCGCAGTCATTTCCATGCTGGCTTTGATCGTGTTCCTGCTGAAATGGCAGCCAAAGCGCATCATGGGATTCGAGCACGAAGGCGAACGCCAGGCGCGCGGTACGCATGGCCACAGCAGCTCTCTTGTTGTCCGGGCCTGGATTCCCTGGCTGGTACTGAGCATTGTGGTCTTCGTGTGGGGATTGCCCAGTGTTAAGACAAAGATCGACAAATTCGCGGCGCCCAAGTTTCCTGTTGTCGGACTGCATCAGATGGTGCAGCGCGTACCTCCCGTCGTTCGCAAACCCTCGAATGAGGGGGCCGTTTACACCTTGAATTGGGGTACAGCTACCGGCTCAGGCATCCTCGTCGCCTCAATCATCTCGGGATTCATCATGGGTTTCTCGCCCTGGAGGATGGCACAGATTTATTGGAAAACCATCGTACGCGTGCGGTTTTCGCTGCTCACCATTGCTGCAATGCTCTCGATCGGATTTCTCACCCGCTACTCCGGACTGGATGCAACCATGGGGCTCGCTTTCGCGCGGACCGGAGTGTTCTATCCATTCTTCGGCACGCTGCTCGGATGGCTGGGCGTGGCTCTGACCGGATCGGACACGTCGTCGAACGTATTGTTCGGAAGCCTGCAGAGAATTTCTGCGGAACAGATTGGCGTGTCTTCCACCTTGATGGCCGCCGCGAACAGTTGCGGCGGCGTCATGGGAAAGATGATTGACGCGCAGAGCATCGTGGTCGCCAGCACCGCGACCGAGTGGTACGGGCACGAGGGCGACATTTTGCGTTATGTATTCTTTCACAGCATTGCCTTGGCGGCTTTGGTGGGAATCTTGGTGACGCTGCAAGCGTATGTGTTCCCGTTCACGAGGTTAGTTCTACGGTAGATGACCTGCGTTTTGGATTTGGTTCTCATCTCTTGCAAGTCATCCGAGCAGTGCGAGAGTAATGCCGAAAAGGAGGTCGGCTATGAATCCGACATCGAGAAAGCTGATCACTCCAGTTTTGTGCCTACTTCTGAGTCTCTGCGCATGGCTAACATTTGCGCCCGCGCGATCCCTAGCCGGCCCGTTGCCGCAGGCCACGGCCAACGCTGACAAGATCGACATCAACAGCGCCACGGCCGACAAACTAAAGACGCTGCCCGGCATCGGCGACGCCTACGCCCAAAAAATCATCGCCGGACGCCCCTATCGCACCAAACGCGATCTGATTCTGAAGAAAATCATTCCTCAGGCGACGTATGACAAGATCAAGGACCAGATCATCGCCCATCAGCCAAAGCCGGCCACGACGCCGCCTACAAAGTAAATGGGTTTCAAAGTTTCACAGGTTTCCAAGGCTTCAACGTGGGATCGTTCTTGCGCACGCGGTCGACAACCCCAAATTTGGAGCATTTTGCCTAAGCCCCTGAACTTGAAACCTCGAAACCTTGAAACTTTCAAAACCCAAACCTTCGTGCCCCTGAGGCAAACCTTATTCATTGCCTTCCCCACCGGGCTGGAGGATAATCAAAACATCTTCGGCGGCCCGCCGAAGTGTGTCACTCGTGGTGAACCTGCCCAATTCCATTACGCTGATTCGCATTTGCAGCATTCCCCTGCTGATTTGGATCTTGTCGTCCAATTACTTCAGCAGCGCACATGGCGCCAAGGAATTGCTCGCATCGGCCGTGTTCATTGCCGCCGCCATGACAGACGGCATCGACGGCTACCTGGCACGCAAGCGGGAACAAATCACCACCATGGGCATCTTGCTCGATCCCATGGCCGACAAGCTTCTCATCGCCGCCGCCTTCGTCACGCTCGTGCAATTCAATCCCAGCCTGGTTCCCGCGTGGATCGCGGTCATCGTCATCGGTCGCGAATTTCTCGTTAGCGGCCTGCGATCCATTGCCGCTTCCGGCGGTTTCACGATTGAAGCCAGCGAACTGGGCAAATTCAAAATGGTCGTTCAGATCGTCTCAGTAGTCGCCGTGATTCTCGACCATCGCTGGAAGGAGTTTCCCATCTACGGGAACTTCGTTTTTCCCGTGCACTGGATCGCTTATACCGCGATCTGGTTCGTAGTCTGTGTTTCGCTGATTTCCGGGATCGACTATTTCGTCGCTTTTTGGTCCAAGATTGACAAGCGCGTCACCAAGCGCCGTCGCCGCCACGCATTTGTTCTTAGCCGCCGTAAGGCGCAACCAGCACCGCGCGCGGCAGATGCCGATGTCGCCACCACTACATAATTCGCCTGCGCAATCGCCCCCTCCTGACGCACGAAAATCAGAACTTGCCGGTGCCAGTGGCGCCCCCTTAAAAGATTTTTTTGGCCAAGAATTTTCGAAAGAAGAACGCGCGCTATTGGTCCGTCTGGCACACGATTCAATCGCCTTCGCGCTGCAAGGACGCGACATTCCGCTCGAATCTCCGACACTCCATCTCGCCGAACCTCGCGGTGCGTTTACTTCTCTTTACTTGCACGGCGAGTTGCGAGGATGCGTCGGTTACGTGCTCCCAGCCTGCTCGGTGTATCGCGCTGTTGCGGAAACGGCTCGCGCCGCCGCCTTCGACGACAATCGCTTTCCCCCAGTGACGGAAGCAGAAGCACCGCAGTTGCAGGTTGAGTTGAGCATTCTTTCCCCGCCTATGCCCATTCGACCGGAGCAGGTAGAGATTGGCCGCCATGGCCTGCTGATCAGCTGGGGCGGCCGCCGCGGCCTTCTCTTACCCCAGGTCCCCGTAGAGCATGAGTGGGACCGCGTGACGTTTCTCGAACAAACCTGCCGCAAAGCGGGGTTGCCCCTTGACGCCTGGCAAAAAGGCGCTTCTGTCGAAGCTTTCACCGCAGAGGTCTTTGGAGAAAAAAGCGCAGGAGAAAAAAGCGCAGGAGAAAAAAGCGCGGGAGAAAAAAGCGCGCAGCACCTTCCGGAAAGCGAACGCCAGTCCGGTTGAGCTTCGAATGATGCGCCTGGAACGATGCGCTACTCCGATGTTCTCCGCGCACTCCCCGCAGCCTTCCTTTGCGGTCTCCGCGGTTTAAGATTTTCGGTCTTATCGACGGGTTTGCGAAGTTGAGGCATGAGGATTCTGATCCGCCAATCACAATGGCCAGCCCTGATGGGCTGAACGTGCCTCTAAGAGTAAAATGTCCAGAAACAATCCCGCGGTCGCCAGCGGTTTTACGAAATGGAGATTTCATGCCACAAAACTTGGGTACCCCCACCAGCCAGAACAAGCCGAATCCCAACGAAAAGCTGGTCAAGATTTTCGATTCCGAAGATGAAACGGAAGCGCTAGTGGTGAAGGGCCTGCTCGATTCGTCTGGTATCGACAGCGACCTCGCTTCCGGCGAGCTCTTGCAGGATGCCTTTCCCGGAATGGGTGGAATGATCATCCTCGTGCGCGAAGAGGATGCCGCCCGGGCCCGCAGCATCATCGAGGAATACCGCCAATCGAATGCTGCTTCCGATGACGGCGACGAATCCGACGACGCTACTGAAGAGCTGCCGGCGAAGCCGTAACCGAGTGGCCATCGAGATAAAAAGTCACCGCGCCGTTCACGTCGGTGCGATAAACGTGCACTCCATGCTCTTGCAGCCGCCGCAGTACATCAAGCTTGGGCAATCCAAAGGAATTTCGAAATCCTACTGAAATGACGGCAAGCCGCGGTTGAACCGAGTCCAGAATTTCCTCAGTCGTCGAGGTCGCGCTGCCGTGATGCCCCACCTTCAAAAGATCGGCTCTCGGATGCTCGAGGCTCGCGACGCGCCGTTCTACCGCTTTTTCCGCGTCGCCTTCCAGCAGCGCCGATGTGTCACCATAACTCACATCCAGCACCATGGAATCGTTATTCTTCGGCTCGAGGCCCACCGGCCAATCGCGTGGAGGAAACAGCACTTCCACCCTCGCGCCACCGAGATCGATCCGATCGTTCTCCCAATGGCGAACCACTTTGATTCCCAACATTTGAGCTTCAGCAATCAGACTTTCCAGCGCCCGGCTCGGCGGCAACAGACCGATCCACAACTCACGCGGACGAAAATCTCTCAGAATCGCTGGCATACCTCCGATGTGGTCAGAATGTCCGTGCGAAATCGCTACCACATCGAGGCGTGAGATGCCGCGAGTCCACAAGTATGGCGCGACGACGTCTTCTCCAAAATCCAGTTGCGAGCCGCTGCCCCAAATAGGCCCGCCGGCATCGATGAGTAAGCTTCGACCCTTCGGCATTAGCAGTAAGATCGAGTCTCCTTCTCCGACGTCAATTGATGTCACTTCGAGCACTCCCGCCCGCGCTTGCATTGGCGGTTGAATAAAGGCGAGCGCGAGTGACGACAGAAGAATCGCAAACACTCCGCTGATCGCAAGAACAGGCCGCCTGCGGGCGCACACCATTGCCCATACCAAAGCCACCGCAGCCGTTGCGATCATCGCGGTCGAAGGCATGGCAACACGCAAATCCGCGAGACGCAGCCCTCCTAGCCCGTGAATTGTGCCTGTAATCGCCTGCAAGGCGAACGATGTCAGCAGGACCGCAGGTTTTGCGAGCGCCGGAAGTACGTAGGAAATCGCAATAGCCAATACTGCAGCCGGCATCAAGAGTTGAGTCAACGGCACGACCGCCATATTTGCAGGAAGGCCGATGCTGGTGGCGCGATGGAAGTAATAAGCCATCGGAAGTGCCAGTCCCATTTGCATGACGGCAGACACCAGCAGCAATTCGAAGGCACGCAGAAATAAAATCACAAATCCGCGCACCAGGCGCAATGACCAGCGTTTCCCGATAAAGCGCGCGAGATGTTGCCCGATCAGCCGCAAATCCAGGCGAAACTGGGCGACGCGCGGCGGCAGGGTAACGCCGTAATCGTCGGAATCCCAATGGGACAGCGCGCGACCGTACAAGCCGGAGGTGCGTTCTACCAGTGGAACGCCGATCGCGGCCACAATCAGGACACAAAGAAATGTCATCTGAAAGCTGGCAGTGAAAAGCTGCCGCGGATTGAACACGAGCAGACAGAATGCCGCCACTCCCAGCGCGTTGAGCTTGGCGCGGTCGCGATAAAGCAGCCGTGCACACAAATAAATCGAGCACATAAGCGTCGCCCGCCATACGGGAGCACCGACTTGGGTCAGAAATGCATAGGCAAAGCACCACAACAGCGTGAGTAGTGTCGCCGCAATTTCTCCAATCCTTAACCGGCGAAAAGTCCAGAACGCGGCGAACGCTAGAATCGTCACGTTCATGCCAGAAACCACAAGAATGTGATAGGTGCCGGAGCGCTGAAAATCCGCGCGCGTGTCGCGATCGATAAAGGCGTCCTCACCGATGACCATCGCGTCAATCAGCGCAGCCTGCGCAGGGGGCCAGAGCTGGTGAATTTTGCCGATAATGCTGGCGTGAACGCGGCTTCGCCACCATTCGATGCGGCGTCCCGAGAACCCGGGAACCAGTTGAATGTCTTCCGCTTTGACCGAGCCCAGAGCGGCAATGCCATTTTCCGCCAGATATCCCGCATAATCGAATGCCCCGGGATTGCGGAAATTTCTCGGAATTCTTGGTTTGACGGGGAACCGCAACCGCTGCCCGTAATGGAAAACGGGAAGCGAATCATCTTTTGCCGGGGTGAGCGCATAAGCCGGTGCGCGTCGCGCATAAATCGAGAGCCGCACTCCAGCGCGAACCGGAATGCGTGTGCCGTTCTCCAGACCAATCTCTTCAGTTTCAATATCGACGATCTCTCGGAGGTCACCGCTGTTCTCCACATGGACCTTCCCCTCGCGTGTGACGTGCGCAACCGCCTCAACTTCCTGGCCGTCCGCAAAAGGCAAGAGAGTTGTAGTTGAAACACTTGTCGCCCCCATCAACTGTATGTGCAGCGCACCCGCCAGCACGAGCGGGCCTAGCGCGAGCGAGTAGGCCAGCCATTTACGCTTGCGCACAAGATAGAAACCAGCGGCAATGAAGACCACGCTGGCTCCAATCCACCACGAGGAGGGCCGCCAGGTGTGAGCGCCTATAACGATGCCGATTGAGTAAGCGACAGCCGCCCAGAACAAAGGCTGGCGCGCAGGCTTGAAGTAAAAGTCAGGCACTGCAGAT
>JASIEN010000072.1 GCA_030045935.1 Candidatus Sulfotelmatobacter sp. | reverse complement strand
CGCCCCGGCACCCCCTCGCGTCGTCACATGACGTCAGCATCCGGCAGCTCGGCGCCGAATCGTTTGTGGCACACATCGTTTCCTCGCCGTATCGCGATAAAGTTTTGCAGACCTTTCAAAAACACAAAACTCCACTGCACATGGATGTCGAGCTGCCCACTCTGCAGGCGATCAAGCGCTTCGTTGCCATGGGAAATGGTGTGGCGTTGATGCCAGAGATCAGCGTAGAAAACGAAGTGGCGCGGGGAGAGCTCGTACGAGTCCCCGTGCGTGAGCTGCGCGTGCAGCGCAAGTTACGCTTGATCTACCGCAAAGAGGCAGGTTTGTCCCACGCAGGCCGCGCCTTCCTCAAGGTTGCGGAGATGGTGGCCGCGCAACGTGGCGGGCGCTACCTCTTTCAAAAGGAAACGTGATGCAGAAAATATATTGTGCAGCAAACCCGGGCCGCAGAGACGTTAAAGCAAACGTCTCTACGACGCGGAATGGTTTAGTTGGTTTTTGAAAACTTTCCCCAGTTGGAAGCGACCCGTCAGCAGTCAGCGAAGACTGCTCCGGGATGAAAGGCGGCTAGCGCATCGCACACGCTGGGATGAAGCTCAAGAACGGAATTGAGGTTCGTGAGATGAAGCAATTCCCGAACCACTCCGTTCGCACCAGCATACTTCAATTCCGCATGGTACGCCTGCGCTAGAGATTGCAAGAAAGCGAGTTCCCCGATGCCGGCGCTGTCGATCGATTGGACACCGCTGAGATCGAGAATCACTTTGCCATTGGCGGTAATAAATTCACTGACCAGCCGGGAAAGTGCGGCGGCTTCGTCGCGATAGACGATGCGGCCCTGGCAGTGAACGATGATGATGTCTGCCTGATTGCGAGTTTCGAGACTGAGTTTCAATTGCGACTCCTTGGCATTTGTGAACGCATCCCAATCTTGCGGCTGCGGCCATGTTTCCCAGTTCATAGTTGGAGTTTGCGTGTTGTTTTTCATGCTACTAAATAGACGCCTGAGGAAGCGTTTCGGAATCATGAAAAGCCGGTAATTTTTCATGTTCGCGTTCCAGTTTTGTACATGCGGAATTGTTCTTGTACACTCACAATTTCGCATTGTGCGGGCATCTTGAACACAAGTGGGCGCGCATCTAAAGAATTTCATGTAATCAGGTAGAATTTGCTGCTGGCATCATTGCCGGGAGGATTGCTCTTCGTGTCGAAAATCACAGCCGTGTTGGCGTTTGCGATCGTCATTTTTTCTCCCATCATTTCGAGAGCGCAATTGCTGCCGGGCGGCAACGTCTATGGCGGAGCGGCCTATGCGGATTCGGTCGATGTGGTGAACCGCCTCACCTTCAAAGGGTGGAACGCTTCCTTTGAAGACCTGCCTCTTCATAGGCGCCCGTGGTTCGGAGTCGTGCTCGACGGCAGCGGCATCTACCGCAAAGGCGTCAATCAATACAACCTGGTCCTTGGCCCGCGAGCCTCGAAAAATTATGGCAAGTGGCGTATTTTCGTGGACGTTATGGGCGGCATTCAGCAGACCAAGTCAAGCGACCAGGAATTTCATCCGGTGATCGTTGACGCCGGCGGGGGCGTCGACCGCAAACTTCCGTTCAGACACTTCTCCTGGCGCTTCCAGTTCGACTACGTACACAGCCATTTATTAAGCGCGAACCAGAACGACTACCGCGGATCGACCGGGCTGGTGTGGCGGTTCTGATGGCAATTGCAGAATTATGCTCTATTATTTTGCCCTCAAGCTTCTGACGGCTTAGCTCCGTAAAGGGAGGTTTGCTGTGGTTCTTCGGATTTTCGCTGTTTTCTTCCTGACCCTTCCCGCAGTCGCACAAAATGTAGTTCACTATGCCGCCACGAACGGGAACGTCAAATATCTGTTTGCTACAGCGGAGCCGGTCGCACGCTTGAAATCCGGCGATGTTCTCGACACCAACACACTCGACTGTTTCGGCAACGTGCTGCGCAAGCCGGGGGACACGTTGAGCATGGTGAAAGGAGACAATCCGCTGACCGGGCCGTTCTACGTTGAGGGCGCCGAGCCCGGCGACACGCTGGCCGTGAAGATATTGCAGCTCGATGTCGACGGCGACACCGGAGTCGGCGCATTCGCCCCGGGATTCGGAGCTCTCAATGAGACGAATTACACGCCCATGCTGCACGCTCCTCTACCTGAGCGCATCTGGTTTTACCACATCGATCATGCGACAAATACGGGGACGTTCAAAGCGCTCGATTCCGATTTCTCGGTGAAGATTCCGCTGCATCCTTTTTTTGGCTGCATCGGTGTCGCCCCCGCGGAAGGTGAAGCGCGTAGCTCCGTCGTTCCTGCCGAATTTGGCGGCAACATGGACTCGCCCGAAGCCAGCGTGGGCAACACGGTTTATTTCCCGGTAAATGTAAAGGGCGCACTCTTTTACATCGGCGATGGACACGCAGCGATGGGCGATGGCGAAATTGCAGGCACGGCCATCGAGGTGCCTCTGAAAGCGCGAGTGCAGCTCTCGGTGATCAAGGGAAGAACAATTTCCTGGCCGCAGTTTGAAAACGATGATGCGATCATGACCGTCGGCGCGTACCGTCCGCTGGACGATGCGCTGCGCATTGCGTTTACCGAGCTTGTGCATTGGATTCACAACGATTACGGCTTATCAGAACTCGACGCTTACGAACTCCTGTCACAAGTGGGCAAAATTCATCTGAACGAAATGGTCGACCCAAATTATGTGATCGTGGCGTCGATTGAAAAGAAGTATTTGCCGGCGATAAAGAAGTAACGGGCGCCGCGCCAGCACGCATCGGCGTCGTCTTGGCGTGATAACATCCTTTGAATTAGGCGTCGCGCGCAGTTTTAGAGGAGATATCGCGTGCAGGAATTTCTTTACAAACTGCAATTAGTTCGTGGCGATATGCTACAGACTGGGCCGACGCCGCAAGAAGAAGCCGTGGTGGCGGAGCACTTTCATTACCTTCAGGATCTCAATTCAAAAGGGGCCATAATTCTGGTCGGGCGGACCCAAACCACGGATGAAAACACAATGGGTGTCGCAATTTTTCGCGCCGAGTCGGAGAAGGAAGCGCTTGGCATCATGAACAACGATCCGGCTGTCCGCAAGGGGATGATGACCGCGACGTTGTTCCCCTTTAAGGTCGTGTTACAAGGAAAATAAGGAACGAACTTCTCACTTCCGGCATCGGCGGTCTGCACGTCATGAGATCGAATCCCCCCAGCTCAAACGATGCTTCTTCATGGCCCGAGTTGCCATTAGCAGCCTGGCAAGACACTTACTCTACACTGCACATGTGGACTCAGATAGTCGGCAAAGTGCGGCTGGCGCTGACGCCGAAGGTAAATCATTGGTGGGAGGTTGCCTTGTACGTTACGGCCCGCGGCCTGGCGAGCTCCGCCATTCCTTACGGTGACCGCGTCTTCGACGTGGAGTTCGACTTCATCGATCACACGCTTGATATACGCACGAGCTGGGGAACCTCGAAGACAATCGCACTGAAGCCGAGGTCGGTAGCCGAATTCTATTCCGAATTCATGTCTGCGTTGGAGTCTCTGGGTATCGCGGTGAAAATCTGGACGATGCCGCAAGAGGTGCCGAACCCCATCCGTTTCGAGCTCGACACGCAGCATGCGTCGTACGATCCCGAATACGCGCACCGCTTCTGGCAAATCCTCATTTCATCGCACAATATTTTTTATCAGTTTCGCACCCGCTTTATCGGTAAGGACAGCCCGGTGCATTTTTTCTGGGGCAGCTTCGACCTGGCGGTGTCCCGTTTCTCAGGACGGCGCGCGCCTGAGCGTCCGGGCGCCGATCCGGTCACGCGTGAGGCGTATTCGCACGAGGTCATCAGCGCGGGATTCTGGCCGGGTGGAAGTGGAGTCAACGGTGCAGCATTCTACGCCTACGCTGCGCCCGAACCCAACGGATTTGCCGAGCAGAAAGTGAAACCGGCGGCAGCTTTCTATCATCCTCAGTTGAGGGAATTTCTCCTGATGTATGACGACGTGCGGCGTGCCTCGTCGCCGCGGCAGGCGCTGCTCGATTTTCTTGAGAGCACATACGAAGCGGGGGCAAACTTGGCGAAATGGAACCGCAAGGAACTGGAAAGGTCGTGAGCGGGAAAGTCGGCGGCGGTATTCTGGGAGATCCCTCGGCCCGCTGGTGAAAGCGCGGTCCCTCGGGGATGACGCCGTGCACAGCAATTCAAGTCACTACTGAAACTTTGGAGGGCGCAATGCCGAGCAAGTGCAAGCATTTGGATGAGATCAAAGTTACCAACACCGACGTTCACGTTTGCCCGGAATGCGTGAAGATGGGCGATACCTGGGTCCATCTGCGCATGTGTATGATATGCGGCAATGTGGGCTGCTGCGACTCATCGAAGAACAAGCACGCGACCAAGCATTTTCATCATAGTCGTCATCCGCTCATGCGATCGATCGAGCCGGGAGAAGACTGGATCTGGTGCTATGTTGACGAAATAATGGCAGGCGAAGTGGCGGCGTAGGATTTCACACGGGCTCAACGACAAAATCTTAAACCGCAAAGAACTGCCGCAGGGGTGCCCAAGGAAAAGGCTGAGTTTTTGCCGCGAGTGGGTTTTCTTGCGCTTTTGAACCAGGGGAGAAATTTCACTAGAAAATGGTAAAGGGCCGTGACATTGGTTATGCTCTAGCCACCAACTCCTGCGAGGGAGCTAACAGCGTGGACGCATGTACCGTCACGACCCCTTGATGTAATCACTGCTTTCGCAGTCCCAAACCCCAACTATTCCTCGCAGAACCGTCGGTTTTTTCAGGTTTGGCTGCCCAGCGAGTTGCCTCGCCAAGCTGATCACCCAGTTTACTTTGGGCCTGCAAGGTTTATTTCGCTGACCCTTTCAACCGTCGACGCCAGCAACCTTAACAGAGCATTCATAATTGTCAACGCAAACTATTGGTGCAATGCTCGGCAGCCAACTTGTGAATCACTATGCCTGTAAAATATTAAAAATACATGACTTAACGTGGAAACATTTCATTCTCTCCCATTTTTACACAACAAAATGCACAGGCACGGAGTCACAGAATATCCTCAGGCAGAACCAAACATTCGGCTTGACGGCGAAACGTTCTCGGAGCATCTTGCTACTAAGACTTCACGAGCCGGGAATGTCAGAACTTGTGGCTTATGTAGACGGTGGCTCCCTGGGAAACCCGGGGCCATCTGGCATTGGGCTCGTAATTGATGGCGGCGAAAACGGCCCCATCCGCATCGCCAAATGGATCGGCCACCAGGATAACAATGTCGCCGAATATGTGGCGCTGATGGAAGCGCTTCAATACGCTATCTCCCGCAAGGCCAAGGCGTTGCACGTTTATTCCGACTCGGAAGTGGTGGTTCGGCAGATGCGAGGCGAATATATCTGCCGCAGCAATCGGCTCTATTCGCTGCACTGGACCTGCCGCAAACTGGCGCGCGCCCTCAGCTTCACCATTTCCCACGTTCCGCGGGAAGATAATGCGGAAGCCAATCGGTTGGCCAATAGTGCCGTGCGGGAGCGCGTCGGGTAATCCCGCAGGCTCATTGGTTTGCTCCTAGTTTCAATGTCTCGTTACTCCGCTCCTCCCCGGCTGCGCTCCGCTTCGACAGAACCACCCAGCGACCCGTGCTGCGATGTCAGCTTTTCCCCACTTGAGCCAAGACCCGGCTATCGGCCCTCTTCCCGTTGATAGAACACGGCTAGTGAGGAACCAGCTCTAGATTTCTTGTAGCGCGATCGACCTCTTCGGCCTTTTGCTGCACAAGTGATGGCTGGACTATATGGTATCCATCCGGGCTGGTAAGGCCCGGTTCACTAATCTTCTTCCACGTGTTCAGACTTTGCTCGAAACACGAGTGCGCTTCTCCTAATAGTTTGAGCCGCTTTTCTGACGCCTGGCCGAGGCTTTGGCGGACGGCGGCGTCGCCCAAGCCTGTATAGGAATCGGCGACCGAATAGAGCGACTCCTCGCTGGGACTCGGAGAGTTGGCTTGGGGTTCTGAGAGTGCAAGAGCTTTGTGAAACGTTTCTCTGGCAGTGTCCAACTCGTTCATATTCACCGACAATTTACCGAGCTGGTTATAGGTTCCGGCCAGCTGCAGGTTACCGTCTGTGTTGCCGGGATCCTGCACATGCCGCTCAGAAAGTATTGATATGGCCTCGCGGTAGTAGCCCACTGCCTTTTCATTATCTTTCGCTATGCTCAAAACATCTCCCGCGGTAACCGATACGGAGGCTTTAATTCCCAAAATCTCTCCGTTGCTGGGATTCGCAATGACAAGCTTTTCCATCAACGAAACAGCCTGCGCCACCATAGAAATAGCATCCCTTGGGTTACCGCTCAACGAAAGGACTTCAGCTACGTTTGAGTAGTCGATCGCGAGTGACGAGGCCGAACGGACGTCCTTTGAATCGGCCAGGCTCAACTTCCTGACTACCTCCAAGGCGAGAC
>JASIEN010000071.1 GCA_030045935.1 Candidatus Sulfotelmatobacter sp. | reverse complement strand
AACCGGGAGTACGGATGAAGGCGTCGTCCAGCCACGAATGCGGCCCAGCGGCCAGTAATCCAGGAGGAATAGATTGCAGGGCAGCGTTATGATCATTGGCTTTGACGCAAGCCCCATGGCAAACAACAGTGCCACCAGGCAGTAACGCTTCCACGTGGGCCGTTGGACATACCATCCGTAAGCTCCCAGAGCCAACAGGAAGAAAAGCATGCTCAGCACATTCTTCCGTTCGGCGATCCACGCGACCGACTCCACGTTGAGCGGGTGAAGCGCAAATAAAGCGGCGACCAAGGCGCTCCGTCCGGTCATTCCCGTCGCTCGCGCCAGCAGCAGGAAAAGGAGAAGGACATTGACAACATGGATCACGAGGCTGGTCACATGGTGGGCGCCGGCGTCGAGTCCATACAGTTGACAGTCAAGGGCATGTGAAAGCCAGGTCAGCGGATGCCAGTTGCCGGTATCTCCTGTGGTCATTGCCCACGTGATGGTTTGCCAGCTTACGCCGGCCTGAACATGCGGGTTCTCGGAGACATAAATTGTGTCGTCCAGATTTATGAAGGGGTAGCTCGCAAGGGAGAAATAGACGGCGGCAGTAACGAGTGTCAGCAGCGCGCAGATGGCGGGTATCTCCCACCCTAAAGGCATCTTGAAAGCCGTTGGTGGCGAGGCGGTTCTACTTCTCTTCTCGGCGGGGCGTGATTGACGCCGGCCGCGTTTGTTCGTCGCCCGCTGTGATGGCCTCATGCGGTAAAGTCAGCTTCTCGAATCGAACATTCCGTCTTCAGGTTTGGTTGGCGTTCAGAAAATTCAACAGCTCGATAGCTTCGGCGTATCCGGGATTTGCCTGAATCGCATCTTCTAGAACCGACAATGCTTCTTTATTCTTTCCCTCTGCCCGTAAAAGCAATGAAAGATTCAGATAATTCACCTCGGAGGGCCTCGCTGCAACGACATGCTGAATGCTTTCCGCCGTACGCTCGAGGTTTAACGGGTCTGACTGATTTGCGCTTTCAAAGTTCAGCAGCGCCTTGGGATAATTCCTGGACAGCGTGTAGGTAAAACCCAGATCGATAAAGGCCGAACAGCGGTGGTGAAATTCGTTGGCACTCAAAGTTTTTCCATCAGTCAGCTTTATGGCGAACTCAAGTTGGTCAATTGCGTCTGGCAGGCGCCCTTCTTTTGCATAGGCGACTCCGAGATTGACACGGGCGCCGATGTCGGTTGGGTCGATATTCACGCCGTTGATGAAGTGGGGCAGCGCTTGCTCGGTATCGCCCCGGTCGCTGAGGGTAAAGGCTAACTTGTTTTCTGCCTGGGAATTCCCGCTTGTCACGCGCAGGGTGTGGGTCCAAACCGTCGCGCTGTCTTGCCAATATCCGACTTGCACGAAAGTCAAATACCAAAGTACGACGAGCAGTACGGACGCAGATGTCCAGCTGGCGGCGTTCGGGAGATGCAGCGAATCAAACAGATCAAGTGCTCCCCATACGATCATGATGAAGAGCCCGATGGTGGGGAGATAAGCATAACGATCGGCCATCGCCTGGTCGCCAACCTGCACTACACCAATGACCGGGATGAGAGTGCCGACGAACCAGAGCCATCCCACAATCAAATAGGGGCGAGACGCGCGCTGCTTCCAGACCGCCACGCTGATCGCGCCCAACAGCGCTGCGGCGATGGCCAGCTTCCAGACGGGAACTGGTGCGCGTGGGTAAAAGAGGGCAAACCTCATGGGCCAGAGAGTCTTCCAGACATAAAGGAGGTAAGAGTACACAGCATTCTCGAGCCGCGCAGCGAACGGGATCGCCTTGAACGTGCGCAATGCGCCACAAGATCTTTGCGCCCAGACAGTGACGACAGAACTGGCAACGGAGAGCGCAAAGAGCGGCGATTTTTCAAGCAGCAGGCGCGAAACGGAGTGCTGTGGAATAGTGGTTTCTGGTCTCGGTTCCGTCCAGCCTCTGACGCGCCGCAGCGGCCAGTAGTCGAGTAAGACCAGGACAAACGGGAACGTGACTGCCATCGGCTTCGACATCAAAGCCAGTACGAAAATTCCAGCGACCAGCGCAAGGGATTTAATTCTGGGGTGCTGCGCATAGCGGTAGTAGGCGATCAGGGCCAGCAGAAACCACAGGGTGCTCAAAACATTTTTACGCTCAGCAACCCACGCCACCGATTCCACATTGAAAGGGTGCCAGGCAAATAGCGCCGCAACCAGGAAGCTGGGCATCCGATTTCCGGTAGCGTGTTGTAGCAGAAGAAACAGGAGCAACACGTTCAGAACATGAATGATGACGCTGCTGAAGTGATGATACCCGGCATCGGAACCGAACAGCTGATAGTCCAGAGCGTGGGAGAGCCAGGTCAGGGGATGCCAGTTACATTGCTCGTTCGAGGCAAAAGACCAGCGGACGGTCTGCAAGCTGAGACCCGCGGTTACGTGTGAATTCTCAGTAACATATTCCGCGTCGTCGAAATTGATGAAATCGTGCCCACGCACCGGACTGTAAAGAATCAGCGTACCGATGGCCAGAAGCAGACAGAGAGCCCAAATACCTGGGCGATACGTCGAGGGTTTGTTCTGGCCACTTGCCTTTCTGGCGCGTTCCGCTTGCCTGCGGATTGTCCGATCTCGCATCTTTGACTGGGCTCCACCGGCGTTGCCACGCCGCGCTACGTTAAAGGCGGCTCGTATCGAGGCTGTCTTAAAGTTCTTCGCCAGGCCGGGGCGAGTCTACAAAATGGATGTTACAGCTGTGTGACTGTGAATTGAGGGCAGGCGCTATTTGGGGTCGGATTTTTTGTCCAGATCCGTAAGGCTTGCTTCGACCCTTGCGACGTCACCGGCGTATTTGGCGGGATCGTCGCGCGCGAGTTCTTGGTAGAGGGTGAGCGACTCGTGGTAGACAGCTCTGGCTTCCTGCATCCGGTTCTGGTTTCCATACAGCGATGCCAGGTTGCTCAAGGTTCCCGCCAGATAGCGCGTGTAAGCGCTCGAATCTTCCCGGGCCAGTTGCCGGTAGATACCGGCCGCCTCCTCGTAGCGCTTTCGAGCGTCGTCATTGCGATTCGCGAGTCCGTCGAGAATACCAAGGTCGTTCAGCGTGATTGCCAGGGAGGGCAGGTAGGCTTTGCGATTCTGCTCCACCAATTGGCGGCGAATGGGCAACATGTCCTCGTAATACTGACGCGCTTCATCCATGTGTTTCATGTCTCTCTCCGTAATCGCCAGATTATTCAGAAGCTCGGCGACGTTCGGCAGGTATTGGACAGGGTCCTGCTTGACGAGGCCACGGTAGATTGCCAGCGCGGCCTCAAAGTGGTGGAGACCTTTGTCGTTCTCGAGCCTGGTCTTCTCAAGAGCCCCCAGATTCGTAAGCGCAGCGGCCGCGTCCTCGGGATAAGGATCAGGGCTCTGCTGCGCGATGCGAGTATGGATCTGTACGGCCTCCTCGTAGTATTGGCGAGCCTGCTCGAGATTGTTTTCGGTCTGTTCCAAATTCCCGAAATTGATAAGCGTATAAGCGAGGTCGGGCAGGTAAGCGCCCGGATTTGTTGGAGCCAGTTCGCGCTGCGAAGCCAAGGCTTGCCGGTAGTGGCCCCGCGCCTCGTCTACGCGCTTTTGATCGGTGTCGAATTCCTGAAGATCAATCGCGGACATGGCCACGTCGGGTTGCATGAGGGCTGCGGCCAGCGCGTCCTGAGCGATGGGGTTTTCCCCGGTCACTGCGACCGTGTGTACCCATAGATCGTATTCCGAATCCCAACAACTTAGCTGCCGATACGTCACGATGCCGAGCGCGAGTAAGGCACAGGCCGCAGAAGCGATTTGCCATCGGCGGTCGACTCGATAAGCGTGCGAGAGCTCTGCAAGCCCCCAAGCGACGATAATAAACATGCCGATCAGCGGGACATAGGCGTAGCGATCGGCTAACGCCTGATCACCTACCTGCACCAGGCCGGCGACAGGAACCAGGATGCCCAGGTACCACAACCATCCTACGAGCAGATAGCGGCGGGAGCGAAAGACGACGTCAACTGCGGAAATGGACAAAAGAACGAGCCCGCAAGAAATCCATCGCCCAGTAGGCAGACCTGTGGCCGGATACGGATAGAGTACTGCCAGCCGCGCGGGCCAAAGCATTTTCCAAAGGTAAAGGCTGTAGGCAACGACGGCATTCTCGATGCGCATCATGATCGGAAATTGGTGCAGGGTTCGCACCGCATTGTCGGCCTGTTGTGCCTTGAGAGTGATCACGGAACTCGCCGCGGAAAGCAACAGCAGCGGAAGCTTCTCAAGAAAGAGGCGAGCAACTGGCACTGGCGTTGCGCCACATGCTGACGGCGGACTTCCGGGAACCCGATGCAGCGGCCAGTAATCCAACAGCAGGAGTACAAACGGCAGTGTAATCACCATCGGCTTGGCCATTAATCCGAAGGCAAACAGGATTATTACCGCCAGGTACCGATCCCAGCGCGGTTTTTGCGCGTACCACGCGTAAGCACCGATAGCCGCAAGAAAGAAGAATGTGCTCAACACATTCTTGCGCTCCGCAACCCACGCCACCGACTCGACATTGAGCGGATGCCAGGCGAACAAAGCCGCTACGAGAAGGCTCGGCCGGGCGCGCGCCGTGAGCCACCGGAGCAGAAGGAAGAGCAGCACCACATTCAACGCGTGAATCATTATGCCATCCGCGTGATGGCCCGCCGGGTTCAAGCCAAAGAATTGGCAATCGAAGGCGTGCGAAAGCCAAGTGAGCGGATGCCAGTTCGACGCCGTTGTAGACGTCAAGGCCCACTTGATTGTCGACCAACTCAGGCCCTCGTGGACACGAGGATTTGCGACCACGTATTGGTTGTCGTCCAGGATCAAAAACGGATGTCCGATGACTGGGCTATAAAGTGCGATGGTGGCAACCGCCAGTACAACGCAGGAGATTGCATCGCGCGTCGTCCAGGAGTCGAA
>JASIEN010000070.1 GCA_030045935.1 Candidatus Sulfotelmatobacter sp. | reverse complement strand
ACTGGATCGAGAGCAGATGATCGATCTGAGCGATGCGCGCATTGATCATCATCTCCGCGTCCTTGGCGACCGTCATCGACCCTTCCAGGACCTGGGCCACAAATTCACTTATCAAATTCTTGCCGCGCTCTCGTTGACTGGGCTCGCTGCCGAACCGGCCTTGCTCGACGATCTGGTCGAGCAGCCCCGCCTCTTGCGTGACCGTAGTGGTTGCGCCCTGCTGCTCTTTCCGTGGGTTAGCCATTGTCCCCGCCCTCCTTCGGTCCCATCTCTCCTTTTAGCTGGTCCAGCTTTTCCGTGTTCCCCACGGCGTCAAGCAGGAGTTCTTCCAGTTTGTCGTTTCCTTGCAGGGTCCCGCGCAAATCCGCCAGCCGGGTGCGCAGGTCGAGCAGTTCTTTCAGTGGTTTCACTTGTTTGGCGACGTTGCCAGGCTCGAAATCGTCCATCTTCTTGAATCGCAAGTCGATCTTCAATTGAGGAGCATTGGGATCGTCGCTCAGCTTGTTCTCCACAGTAAATGAGAGATGGGGTTTCATCCCTTCCAGCACGGTATCGAAGTTGTCGGGGTTAACTTCCACAAACTTACGGTCCTTCAGCTTGGGCAGCGGCTGCTCAGGCTGGCCGGTAAGGTCCCCCAAGACACCGACTACGAAGGGCAATTCCTTGATTTCGATCGCGCCCCCGATTTCCACATCGTAGGTGATCTGGACACGTGGAGGGCGTACGCGGTCTAACTTATGCTGAGCACTTTGTCTGGCCATAGTTTTCCTCTTATCCGAGTTGATTCGGAGAGATCGCTGTTTTTACCCATCGCCATCGCGCACAAAGGGAGGAACGTAGTGCAACGACTGTCAGCGAGGAGCGCCACGTCCCATCACAGGCAACTCTTGTGTCAAGAAATTCGATCACTTGTCGCCAGAGTCGGCCTGCGTGCCCTCCCGCTTGTGTCGCCATACCCCTCTCACTTGCTAAAGCGACGTGGACCTATGACTTCCCTCACATTCCACAGACTTTTCCCGGTGGTACTCTTTCGCGGGACTGGTTGACGCCCCGTTTGAGGGCGTACAAAGCGAATGTCTAGCCATTCGCCGCAAGCTCATCCAGCGCGGATTTTTGCTGTGCTGAATCGAGTTACGAACTTGACTCCAAGTGTGTGGTGCTATGCTTATCGCTTGCCAAACTTGATAAAACAGGGCAAGGTAACGGTTGCACAGAATTAAGGCGGAGTAGACAGGAGCCTCTCCGTATGACGAAATTAACGGGCAACATCCGCATCACACCCAATGCGGGCACGGAATCGTTGGGGCCTCATTTTGAAGTCGTCTTTGTCCCCTACCACGGTCGTATCAACGCGCAGACCGTGCGCGTCGCCAGCCACGATGATCTGGTCGCCTTCTTGATCGGAATTAAGTTCAGCGAGGACGAAGCCTCCCGCTGGGCGGGAAGAGCGCGCGGTTCTGTGGTGCTCATTCCCAGCGTCGAACGCACCGAAGCGCTTCTGAAGGAAAACGGGCTGCTGGGTTGACCTGGCATCGACAGGCCAGTATCTGCCGATATGATGTCTGTCTCTTTTCCCACCTCCCGCGTCAACAAGGATGTCCTATGAACAAACTGGGAGACCTACAGCGGCTTCTTCTGCACCTCCGCCTCAAAGTGGCCGAACATCTCATGGACACCGGCTTCACCGTCGATGATCCTGAGTTTCCAGGCAAGATGGAGGATCTGAATCGCATCACGCAAATGCTCGCGTTTTCCATTCGCGACCTGAAAAGCGCACATCATGCCGCGATGGCACCTGAGCAGAATCTCTCGAGCTTTCCCCGTGACAAAAGATATGCCGTGGCGACGTCCATCGCAGAACAGCAGCGCGAGGTAGCGAATCTCATCCGCGAAGCGGCTGAGACGCAAGCCGTGGTCGAAAAACTTCTAGGTCGAATTTATGGTGGCAGCGAGATGGAAGGCGTTCACACCGTGGCTGAACTGCTCGAGAAGTTCACTGAGCATGACGCCAGCGTGGTAGAGTTGTCGGTGCCTAACCATCCCGCATACGTACCCGCCAGCCGAGCGCACGTCCATGCCAGCGCTGAACCGGCGGTCGTCATGGCTTATGTGGCGTTAAGGGGGCTGGTAATTATTTCGAATGAAGATAACGGCTAAAGTTTCGTCCTGACCGAGAATCTTGCAGAAACCTTATGCGACGCCTGCGAGATCCCCTTTGCTTCTCCCAGTCAGACTTGTTATTGTTCCGACCGGGATTCTATGAAGCGCTTGCAACCCGTCATCTGGACTAAGGGAACATTTCTGACGCCTCAGCACCTGCAGGCGCAAGACAGGTTTCTTGAAGACACGCTTCAGTTCCGGCTTCAGGCGCTGAAATTCTGCGCCTGGGGCTTCAGCGAATTGGTCATCGACCAGGAAAAACTGGCTACGGGACACTTCGCGGTCTCGCGCTCCTCCGGCATTTTCCCCGACGGACTTCTTTTTGACATTCCCGATGCCGATCCCGCTCCCCCCTCGAAAGCTTTGGCCGAGGCTTTCGAGCCTGGGGTCAAGAGTCTCGACATTTTTCTCACGGTCCCGGATTATCGTCAGCGGGGCCAAAATATTGCCATCGGCGAACGCGACACTGGCGCAAGATATGTCTCTGAGTTCGCGACTTTCCGCGATGAGAACACGGGCGACAACGAAAAACCCGTACAGATCGCTCGCAAGAACGTGCGTTTCATGGTTGAGGGCGAAAATCGTGAGGGCGTTTCCGCACTTCGTATCGCCAACGTCGAGAAGACCGAAGGCGAGACGTTCCGTCTGAATTCCCAGCTTGTTCCTCCCTTACTCGACATTCGCGCGAGCGAATATGTGAAAGGCATTCTCCGCGGCCTGATCGAAGTTCTGGCGGCACGCAGCAGCCAACTCTCAGCCACGCGGCGGCAAAAAAGCCTGAGCCTCGCTGACTTCACCGCTGCGGACATCGCTAATTTCTGGTTGCTTTATACCGTCAACTCCAGCTTCCCAGTATTCAGTCATTTGTTCGAGGCAAGGCAAGTACATCCCGAACAGTTGTTCTCGGCCATGCAGGAACTGGCTGGCTGTCTCAGTACTTTCTCGCCCAAACTCCGCCCCAAAGACCTCCCCCTTTACGATCACGATAATCTTGGGCCGGTTCTCGCCGATCTCGACGAGAAGTTGCGTTCGCTCCTGCAAACAGTTGTGCCCACGAACGTCGTATCGTTGGAATTGAAGCTGGTGTCGCAGTCGATCTACGCCACGGCTCTGGTAGAGGAAAAATATCTCGCCGATACCAAGATGTATCTCGCCGTCAGCGCCGAAGCCAGCGAGAGCACGGTGATTCAGAAAGTGCCGGAGATTGTTAAAGTTTGCTCA
>JASIEN010000069.1 GCA_030045935.1 Candidatus Sulfotelmatobacter sp. | reverse complement strand
CGCTGTCGTCTGCGATGTCCGCAGCCAGTATGCTGTTGAGGCCATGATCGACGAGATCTGGAGCGAAGCCCCGCTCGACATTCTCGTCAATAACGCCGCCGGAAATTTCATCGCCCGCACCGAAGAGCTTTCTCCCCGTGCATGGCAATCCGTGATCAACATCGTGCTCATGGGAACACTGCACTGCACGATGGCTTGCGGCCGGCGTTGGCTGAAAGACAAGCGAAACGGCACGGTTCTTAGTATCTCGGCCACTTACGCTCCCGTCGGATCGGCGTACGTGGTTCCTTCAGCAGTCTCAAAAGCCGGCGTGGAGACCCTTACCCGGAGCCTGGCAGTAGAGTGGGCCAACCGCGGAATCCGGCTGAATGGCATTGCTCCCGGCCCCATTCCAACCCAAGGAGCGTTTTCTCGCGTCCTGCCTCGTCCCGAACTGGAGGCTCTTGCCCTGGATCGTCATCCCATGCACCGCTTTGGTACGACGGAGGAACTAGCCAACCTCGCGGCATTTCTGGTGAGTGACGGCACGGGTTATATCAACGGTGAGATCATCCGCATGGATGGCGGAGAATTTCTGCAAGGCGCAGGCGCGTTCAGTAATCTGGGCCGCATTCTGAGCGATGCCGATTGGGAAACGTTGAAGCCGAAAAAGAAGTCATAGCTGCGATTTCGCCGTGCGGCCCTGCTATACTTCTTCGCATCACGAACAGTGATTGGGGGGTGTTCGATGCCTCCGCCACCAGAGCGCCGCGGCCATCCGCGCAGTAAAATCAAGGCCCCGGTTGAACTGCACATTGAAGGCAATGACTCGCCTTTTCGCTGTGCTACATCAGATCTGAGTCTCGATGGCTGTTATATCGAAAGTATGATGCCCTTCCCAGTGGGTACCGGAGTTGAGCTCAGACTCGAGATCACAAATACGCTTCTGATTGTCGGCACGATTGTGACCTGCGACCCGCAAGTCGGCAACGGCATTCACTTCACCCGCATGCTTCCGGAAGATATCGAAGAGTTGCGGGCTTTTCTATCAGCCGCAGAGAAGCAGGGTGCGGAGACAAAGCAGGACACTCCAGGCGAAAAATAACGGTAGTTCGCCGCCTTCGAGCCACAGCTTAGACTCAAGTCGTCGTGGTCAACCCCAAATAGCTGTTCACCAACTCCACAGTCAAGTTAAGGCCGGTTGCGATCTCGGGGACCGTTTGCCCCTGGGTGTAGAGATTGTAAACCTGCTCCGCCATCGTCAATTTAACCGTGTCCGCGGCGGCAGAGGGCGCATTGTTGGTTGGCTGAACAGTTTTCGGGGTGGCACCCGAATCGGCAGTGTTGATGGGAACGCTAGAAAGAGCACTGGAGATCGAAATGCCCATGGAAGGCTCCTTTCGCTCTTATGTCTACCGAAGTCGGCAGAGTCGGGTTCTTGCTCAAGACACTTAGGTACAGATTTTCGCGAAAAGGTAATTGCCGAGTTCAAAATGGGAAACGTTCCCGCGAGCACAAAAGGGAAGCAAAATTCGACTTACGTCGTCCCTTCCGCCTTCGGTGGCTCCCACGGGCCACAGCGCGATCGCCAGTTTTGCCGGAATCTTTCCCTTTCCTCGGGCGTCATTCGCTCCCAGCGCTCGTGCATGCGCCGGCGAAAACTCGGACGGAATCCCCGCCCGCCAATTCTGCCAAACAAAATCCGGCATAACGCCAGGAGCCCGACCGCCTGCCAGAACGTGATCATTCGCCATCCGAACAACCCCGGCAGCAGCCAATTCCACAAATACATCACTGCGTAGCCACCGATGACGATGAAAGCCAGCATGGCCAGAATCGCCAGTGGCGCAAACCAAAAAATTTTCCGTCTCATGTTCTTGTCCTCACTTCACTTCTTTGTTTCATTTCTTTTCCCAGGTCCAACAAAATCGTCGTAAATGTTCTGCAACCGCTCGCGCAGATGCAGCACCGCATACCGCTTGCGCGAAAGCAATGTGTTGATGCTTACACCGTTCTCCTCCGACATCTCTTTGAAGCTGTGCCCCTCCAGCTCGTGCGCGATAAAAACTTCGCGCTGCTCATCGGGCAGTTCTTCGAGCGCAAGCTCCAGCTCTTCTAACACCACGTTCCTCACGTATTCCCCCTCCGGCCCCGCATCCGGCGAAGGCAGCAGGTCCTCAATGTGCAGCAGCTCGCCATTTTCGTCCTCGACGGCCGCTTCGCTGAATAGTTCCGGCTTCTTCTTGCGGAACAGATCGGTGATGCGGTTGCGCGCCACACGATACAACCAGCCCGTCACGTGCTCGATGGGCATCAGCAGGCGATTGGCTTCGACAAGTTCGTAAAAGACCTCCTGCACAATGTCCTCAGCATCGGCCGGATCTGGCACACGCCGGCGAATGAAATTGCGCAGCCGCGATCGCTCCTTCTGAACGATCTCGGAGATTTGAAGATCCTGTTCGGCCATCGAGGCGCTGCTCACGGCTGATCCATCCACCGATGAAGACGGATAGAGGCAGGAAATATTGTAGGGAAATAGAGGAACGGAACAACAGCACGGCTGGCAGTGCAGCAGACAACGCCCGACCCTCGGGCAAACCCTGTATTGCTCCCTCCTGCCCCCCACGCTCAGACTTTCTGCAGGGATGGCTGAGGCCGCAAAGGCTCGGCCGATTCCGCATCGAAGGAACGCATGTATAGCACCAACGACAACGAAAGTGAGGTCTATATGCGACGGTTCTTATTGCTTTCGATATTGCTCCTCGGCTGTTCATGGATGATGGCGCAGAGCACGCCGGCCCAATCGGGGCAAAAGTCCTATAATGAGGCAGCCACCGGTGAAAGCGGAACGGAGCGTGCCGTTCAGGGTTGCCTGAACAACACCGGAGGACAGTACAAGCTTACCAGTGACAGCGGAAAAACCTTCATCCTGGCAGGCAACACCTCAAAACTGAACGACTATGTAGGGCATGAGGTGATCGTCAGTGGA
>JASIEN010000068.1 GCA_030045935.1 Candidatus Sulfotelmatobacter sp. | reverse complement strand
CAACGATGGCAAGATTGTTTACGAAAAGGGTTATGGTTTCCGCGATAAGGAACATAACTTGCCTTTGACGGTCGATTCCGTCATGTCCGCGGCGTCGTTTTCGAAAGTGGCATTTGCCTATATGGTGATGCAACTGGTTGATGAAGGCGTATTGAATCTCGATAAACCGGTTTCTCAGTATCTTCCCAAGCCGCTGCCCGAGTATTCCAACTACGCCGATCTTGCCAATGACGAACGTTATAAGAAGATCACGGCGCGAATGCTGTTGAGTCATACGGCTGGATTTGCTAACTACCGTGCGTATGAGGACGACCACAAGTTGAAGATTCATTTCACTCCTGGTTCCCGGTTCGCTTATTCGGGCGAAGGCATCTTGCTGCTGCAATTTGTGGTCGAAACGGTCACAAGAAAGCCTCTCGAAGAACTGATGCAAGAGCGCGTATTCGGACCGCTCGGCATGACCCGCACCAGCATGGTGTGGCAGCCGCGCTTTGAGAGCGATTACGCCAATGGTTATGACGAATACGGGCGTTCGCTGGGACCGGAGAGACGCACGCATGCCGACGCTGCTGGTTCCATGCAGACGACGGTTTCTGATTTTGCACGCTTCATGCAAGCAGTGATGGAAGGGAGGCTGCTGAAGCCTAAGACTTGGGAGACGATGCTCAGCCCGCAAATTGCGATCAACACGAAATATGAATTTCCTTCGCTGAACGATGAGACTACGGACGAATATAAAAGCATCCGCCTGAGCTATGGGCTCGGCTGGGGACTTTTCTGGACTCCCTACGGGAAAGCGTTTTTCAAAGAAGGGCACGACGTTGGTTGGAGAAACTACACGGTCTGCTTCGATGGCCCAAAGACCGGGATTGTGATTATGACCAACAGCGGGAACGGGGAAGGCATCTTCCTGCCGTTGTTGGAAACACTGCTGAAAGATACATACACGCCGGACTGGGAAGGCTACACGCCTTACAACAAACTGCCGCCGCGGCCTGCGCTGAAGCAGCACAAGCAAGTTGCCGTGGATGCTGCCATCCTTCACCGGTACGTTGGCCGCTACCTCGTATCTCCCGAAATTGCCCCCAACATTGTCTGGACAGTTCGCTGGGAGGGCGATCATCTGACCGTGCAGGAGAATGATGAACCCAAACAAGACCTGCTGCCGGAAAGTTCAAGTCAGTTCTATACGATCGCTGAAGACGTTTACACGTTCGAAAGCGATGAGAAAGGGCGGGTCACACGGATGGTCCTACATGCGGACGGAAGAGACATCCCAGCCAAGCCCATCGAATGATGGCAGAACCAGCGCCCGATCTGGCTGGAAGTTCCCGCCTCACCGCGGTACCTGCAATCCCGCCGACACTTTAAAGAAGGTTCCCTCTGGATTCCGGTGTGGGGCGCTACCACCCGTGCCCGCGTTGCCGTAAAAATTGCCGTCGCTGCCTTCGATCATTCCGACCGGATTGCAGCCTGTAGTACTGCAATCGAACTCTTCACTGCTGATGAACGTTCCTGACGTCGTGAGCGTAAACAACGTGCCCGGACGGTCTGGGTCTGTGCCACCGTTCGGTGAAAGCCCCCACAGGTTGCCATCCGACGCCTGCATGAGGAAGGACGGAGAAGGTCCTTGCGCCTGCGACAGTTCATAAATATCCGTGAGGTTGCCGGAAGTCGTGAGCCGGAAGACCAGACTTCCGTTCGCGCCGTAGATATTTCCATCTGACGCCAGAATAATGTTGCTGTTAACCAGGCTCACCACACCAAAGTCGTATAGAGTCGTGAACACCCCAGCCTGCGTCAGGCTGAAGATAAATCCCGAATCACAGGGTCCCACCACTCCGGTCCCGTAAAAAGTACCGTCGGCTCCCTGGATTAGCGATCCAGAGAGGGTTCCGGAGGCGAGCGTATAAACCAAGCTCCAATCACCTTTCGGGGTCAGCCGAAAGATGGTGTTAGACTCGCGGACAACACCGTAGAAGTTGCCATCCTGCCCAAGAATGATCGGTCCCGGAGCGTCGGCACAGTTATCGACAGTGCAGAAATTATGTAGAACCGTGAAGCCGCCTCCAGGTATGAGTTTGTAGAACACCCCAGCGTTGGCCGATCCGCCTTGCTCGGTGGTGCCATAGAGATTTCCGTCTGCGCCTACTGCGAATCCCATGACCGGATTTTCGCCACGCGGATAATTCCCCGCGGCATTGAATGCAAACGTATGCAGAGCTGTGACCTTGCCCGAGGAGGTCGCTCTCCACACCGTGCCCCCGTTGCTGGAACTGCCCCTTCCGCCCCACCAGGTCACACCGTAGAAGTTCCCATTCGAAAGCTGCACCGGCGCGAGCGTTGGATCGAACCCTTGGGGACACGAGGAAAATGAAGCATTGCAGGAAAAATCAAAAATCTGTGAGATCGGCGGGGCGTTCTGCGCGAGAGCTGACACCGCCATCATGAGAGTCGCGACAAGACCGAGACGTTTCATAGAGAGGTCCTTTCGGAAGCAGTTTGCTCAGCGATTACGGATGAAGGGAAGCTACTCAACTGGACGGCGTAACTTGTCAGCGAGCTGTCAAAACTTTGTCAAAAGTTCGTAGTTCTGCAGGGCAAAAAAGCGGCCAAGATGCTCCTACGCATGTGTCCCTGGCATTGGGAGAAATCCACTCGTGAGCGACGAGACAGGATTCTAAGCTTTTGCAGCATCGGCCGATGCCTTAAAGCTGTCGCCGAATGCGCTCTCGATCGTGTAGCGAATCACGGTCTCGTATTCTTCACCCAGAAACGCGCGCAATTTGTCGGTATTCATGATGTATTCGCCGGTCATATAGGGGAGGGCCTCGGGCGGTATGGCAGAAATGCCGCGGTTCCACAGATAGCGCAGAACGGTGCGCATGGCCCATTTTCCAGGCACGCGCACCACCTTGTTTTGCGCCATCTCGATACAGCGTCTGAAGGTAAGTGCTTCGCCGCGGCCGGCCACGTTCAAAATCGTGAGGCGCTGCGCTTCCGGATCGCGCTTCAGGATGTGCGCGATCAGCCGCGCCATGTCGTCCACGTGTACGAACTGAATTTTGTTATCAAGATACTTTTGTCCGCGCGGCAGCATGCAGGACAGCCGCTTGCCTTGGCCGCGCATTTTTTCCGCCCGCGTGCTTTTGCCGTTCGGGGTTCCACGAAAGGCGCCGAGCAGATAGTTTTCCACGCTGGCGCCGGCAAAAATGTGCGGACGCAGGATGTACACGCTGCACCCGCGTAACGACGACGCTCGCTGTCGCACGACTTCGTCTGATTGTTTCTTGTGGATTGCATAGGGCAGCGTGTGCGCGTCCAGGGGCGAAGTTTCGGTTGCTGGGGCGGGAAGGTTCGAGCCATACGCTGCGACACTACTGGGAAAAATAAACTTCCCGATGGGAGCCTCAGAGGCGCGATTGGCTTCGGTGATGGCCTCCATTACCCGTGCGGTACCGGCGACATTGATCTGCCACATGCGCTCGACATCGAGTACCCCCGTGCGCACGGGATCGATCACAAATGCGAGATGCACTACAGCCACCGGGCGTATATCACGCAGCAGTTCATAAAGCGCGCGTGTGGAAGGCTCTTCCCCTAAATCGAGTTTCTCAAATTGGAGGGGAAAATCAGTTTGGGGTGGACGCATGTCCACCCCAATCACAGAATAGTCGGCGAGCAGCGGCAGCAACCGTGATCCCAGGTTTCCTGCGATGCCTGTGGCCACCACGACAGGTTTTTCGCTCGACATCAGTTTTGCTTCGATGGAGGAGCCGTCTGTGCGGGAGCTTGCGCGGGCGGTGCCGACTGCGGCGCTGCGCCTTGCGGCGGCACGCTTGGCCGTGCTCCCATCATGCCGGGACGCATTCCTCGCGGACCCTGTCCCGGGACCACGGCCGGGCCAAAGTATTGGTCGTTGGCCGTTACCTGATACGAGCTGTTGTAGTCGTCCATCTCTTTCTTCAGGCGCTCGCCCTTCAGCTTGTTGTGGATCTCTTCCTTCACCTGATCGAAGGGCAGTTCTTCCTCGCTCACTACTTTGTAGATGTAGTGTCCGCCATTGTCGCTGATGACCTGTGATACCTGGCCCGGCTTTAGATCAAAGACTGCGGAATGCGCCGGAGGCAGCCCGGTGCGGCGTACCTTGGGCAAATTGACCGTCGGTTTTTCCACTTTCGTGCCGGCTGCTTCGAAGGCTTCTTTTTGTAGGGTAGTGAAATCCTCGCCCTGAGCAGCGCGCTCGCGCAACTGGTCGGCAAGTTTGTTCAAGTCCTGCTCGCCCTTCTCTCGTAATTCCTTGTCTTTGGCTTCTTTGGCTTTTTCTTCCTCATCTTTCTTCTTCTGCTGATCTTCGGTCAGCTCTTTCTGGTCCTTGTCCTGTTCTTTTTCTTCCGCTTCTTCCTTCTGATCGGCGGGTATCACGGTTTTGTAGCGCGGGACAAAGACGCGATCGAGCGAGTACTGCTCGAAGGCCTCGGCATTATCCTTGTAATACTTCTGGAGATCCTGGGTCGGAACCTTATCGGCATTCTCTTGGGCCTCGCGCTGCAGTGCCTGGGTCAAAATCTGCATCTTCGCAAGCTTCAGCGTTTCCTTGTACTGCTCGGTGTTCTCAAGGCCCTTCTTTTGCGCGATTTCCGACATGGCTATGAAGCGGGGCAATGCCTGTTGCAATTGCCGCTTCAATTGTGGAGTCACGTTCTGCGACAGGCCATTGGCAATCTTTTCAAACTGGGCACGGGTGATTTTGGTCTCGCAGTCGGCAGGCTTTCTTGCCGCAGCGGCTTTTGTGGCGGCCGTTTTCGGCCCAGCCGCTTGGGAGCCCCCGGCGGTCTTTGTGGTGGACCCTGCTGCGGCGGGACACACGCCCTTGATGGTCAGCACCACCGCATCCATGGGTACTTCTTTGGGAGCTTCCGGTTTGGCGGCAGGTTTCTCTTCGTCCTCTTTCTCCGCGGCGGGAGCCTGGGCGGCACCTTTGGGTGCAGCATTCTGGGCGAGCTGGGACGAGCTGGCCTGATCTTCTCCCTTGGATTTTGCCGGAGCGGTTCCAGCCGCCTGTCCCCAGACGAGGGCTCCCATAAAAACACACATCAACCAACTCGCACGCATAGAAAAATTCCTCCAGGATTGGCACTTCGGGAAGTCTGCTAAAGTTCGAACTTAGCATCCTAGCATAAACATTGCTCGTGTGAGCGGGTAGGGTCGTGGGTGTGAGATTTCACATTAAATTCACATTGCGGCAATCTAACCGCATTTTCCGCCGGCCAGTTCGGCGTATTCCTCCGGCGTGTTGATATTGACAGCAACAAAGGGGTCATCCACGGGCAGATATTGAATGTGAGATTGATGCTGGTGTTCAACTTCGCGAGCCGTCGAAGTAGCGGGCGCACGCAGGAAGGCTTCGATCATTTCGCGGCCAATGACGTAGGGGTGCCCATGCCTGCCGGAGTACTCCGGCACCACAGCCCAGATATTCTCGCTGGCACAGTCGAACGCATGGCGGAGTTTTCCGATGGATTTGCCGCTGGCTGGCGGGCGGTCGACCAAAGTTACGGCGGCAGCATCGCGGCCGTGCTCAAGCACGGCCTGCAGGCCGGTTTGTAACGAACTGAACTGCCCACGCGCCGGATCGGGATTAACGACCAGTGAGGCGCCATTGCTGTAGACGACCGGGGCGAGAGCCGCTTCATTTTTGCCGGCTACGACCAGTACGAAGTCAGTTTCTGCCGAGAGCGATCGGATTGCCGCCGACAACAATGTCTGATTCGATGGTGACTGGCCCGCCGCCAATGGCGGCCAGGGTAGCAGGGCTTTATCGCGGCCCATGCGCGAGGATTCCCCGGCGGCAAGAATGACGCCAGCGAAACCGGGTGCTCGAGTCATGCGCAGAGGATATCAGGAATGGTGCGGTTCTTCTTCGTGCTCTTCGCAGCAAGAATGAACGTCGGAAGTGTTTTCTGCCGGGGGTTCGGATTCTCGGTTTTTGAACCAACTCATGTGCGGAAGTTTGGCTTCAGAATGACGGCGGACAGCGATCAGTTCGGCTGTGATCGCGACAGCAATTTCTTCGGGGGTGACGGCGCCGATATCAATACCGATGGGGGCGTGGACGCGATCGAACAAATGCGCGGCCATGCCTTCCTGCTGAAGGGTTTTGAATATCCCGATGACTTTGCGCTTGGAGCCGATCATACCGATGTAGCGGGCCCGCGTCTGCACAGCCCAGCGGAGAATGCGCATATCGTCGCGGTGTCCGCGGGTGACGATGACGATGTAAGAGGCTTCTGTTGGTTCGAACCTGCGCATAGCCTCGTCGAAGTCGAAGGCATGTACTTCGTGGGCGGCGGGGAAGCGCTCTTTGGTCGCGTAAGAACTGCGGTCGTCGATCACGGTTACGTCAAAGCCGGCATTGGAAGCTGTCTGGCAAACGCTTAGGGCAACATGGCCTGCACCGAAAAGATAAAGTAGTGCTTGAGGCAAAATTGGCTCGACAAAAACTTCGAGCGTGCCGCCGCAAACCAGGCCGGTGTCGTACTTGGGATCCTGATTAAGGTCGAAGCTGAGGGTGCGGGGCTTTTCCGATTCCATGACTTCGCGTGCCGCCTGCCAGACGTCGGCCTCGACGCAGCCTCCGCCGATGGTGCCGACGATGGACCCGTCATCGCGCACCAGCATTTTCGCGGTTCGGAAGGAAGGAATGGATCCGCGCACATTGACGATTGTGGCAACGGCGCCGCGGCGGCCTTCGCGGCGGAGCTGCACGATTTGCTCGTAAATGTCCATCGCAGATTTGATTATTGGGTGTGGGCGCGGGCAAGTCAATATGCATACCCTGCGCAGATGCTTCGTGTGTCGCGATAAATGTGTTTTGAACGCGGGGATCGTAAACCGACGACGGCACCTAAGTTCACACTTGTTTGGCAGGTGATGCAAGGGTAATATTGCGCCGCTCTGAGCCGAATGAAATGTCGGCCCGGATGCGATTACCTTCAACGGAGAAGCAATGACGCCCCGGAGAATTCGCTACTCGCATTATGTACTGCACATTGCGGTCGCAGCCCTGATCAGCATCTGCTGCCTTCAGCCCGTTTCCGGACAAATCGCAGATGCGGATGCAGATGCGCATGCGCTCGACAATTGGCGCTCAGCTATGGCGCACAATACTCAATTGGGAGAGGGATGCTTTCGGGCAGCCTATCCCAGCATTATCTGGAAGCAGGTGGAGTGCAAGAAATGGCATCCACGCGTCCATCCCCGTGTTTCCAAGCCCAGCCAGGGCCAGATCGTGGGGAATGGTGACGATTATGTCGCGGAAGCACCGGGGCTGATCACCGAGACAGTTGGAACCTTCCCGACGGTCACGGACGTGAAAGCCGAGAGGAGTGTCGGTGTACCAGAGTTTGGAGACGGAGGCATCCTCGGATCCAATGAATACTCCCTTCAGCTCAATACCAACTTCGGGAACGCCACAGCAGCGTGTGCCGGTGGCAGTGAGTATTGTTTCGTCTGGCAACAATTCATTTATGCGACGGACTATGCGGTGGTGGGCGAGGCGGCGGTTTTCATGCAGAATTGGCTGATCGAATGGGGCGACTCGCCTTGCCCGAGCGGTTTCGCCAGTGACGGCGAGGGCGATTGCTACGGCAACAGCAATTACGTATCGGCCCCCGATGTGGTGCCTTCTTCGCTTGGCAGCCTGTCGCTCTCTGGCGCCGTGGCGGGGAGCGGGAACGATACGGTGATATTTATCGACGGATCCACTGCCTACTCCGTTACCGAACCCGACAGCACGCTCGATATCTCGCAGGTTTGGCAATACTCCGAATTTAACGTCGTCGGCGATGCCGGGGGTTCGCGAGCCGATTTCAATAAGCTTGTCTCCATTACTGTGCAAGTAGCGCTGACCGATGGCACCACCTCTGCCCCAACCTGTCTTGCCAATGGCGGCACAACCGGAGAGACCAACAACCTGAATCTGGGTACGTGCAGCATCGCGAGTGGCTCGTCACCCTATATTCAATTCACCGAATCGAACTATTAAGTCGACCCTAGCCGGCCTCATTTGGCCGCGCGTCTCGCAGAAAGCATTCGTTAGAACACGCAGATCATCGATCTCGGTGATCTGCGTTCGCTGTTTTAAGGGCGTCCGGACGATAGCCTGTGGTGCGGGGGCGCGAGCTGCGAGTCAAGATCAATGGATCAGCTTTTCGATGGCAGTGCGCAGTTCGTCTGATTTAAATCCGAATGGGCCTGGCTTCGATT
>JASIEN010000793.1 GCA_030045935.1 Candidatus Sulfotelmatobacter sp. | reverse complement strand
CCTTCCCAAGGCCGGCCCGACCTTCCATGACGATCATGCGCAATGCACCGGTAACCGCGGTCAGCGCCGTGCCAACTGATACGAAGGTATCGCCAATACCATCGTCCAATAGATTTCTCCGGGAAGTTCTGGCGTAATCGCGACGGTATTGCCAAAGTAACAGTCCCGATCGGGCTTAGATCGGGTGTGCTGGGCTACAGACTCTTAAATTAGGATTGCCAAGGAGGAATCTAATGGCCATTTCCAAGACAAAACGGCGCGAAGAAATCGAATCTGCTCCCCAAGCTCCTCAGCCCATTCGTGGCGACAGAGGCGCCTCCATCCTAGGGCCGCGCAACGCGCCCCTTGAGCGTGAGAACCCCGATTTGCTGGCTTCTCCCGATACGGATTCCGGCACCATCCCCAATCTCAAATTCTCATTTGCCACAGCTCGCAACCGGCTCCTCTCCGGTGGGTGGGCGCGCGAAGTTACGGTGCGCGAATTGCCGGTGGCGACTACCCTTGCCGGCGTGAACATGCGCTTGAAGCCGGGGGCAATCCGTGAGATGCATTGGCACAAAGAGGCTGAGTGGGCATACATGCTGGCGGGGACTGCGAGGATCACCGCCATCGATCCGCAAGGTCGGAACTTCATTGACGACATTAACGTGGGCGACTTATGGAACTTCCCGGCGGGTATTCCTCACTCAATCCAAGGACTTGAAAAAGGTTGCGAATTCCTGTTGGTGTTCGACAACGGGAGCTTCTCGGAGAACGAGACATTCCTTATCACGGACTGGTTTGCACACACGCCCCGCGAAGTACTGGCCAAAAACTTCGGCGTCTCCGAGGCGGCCTTTGATAACCTGCCCCAGGACATCGAGCACACCCGGTATATATTCTCGGGAAAGGTGCCCGGCCCTTTAGTCCCTGTTAATTCGCCCGCCGGTCCGATATCCACAAGCTATAGCCACCGCTTGTCGGCTCAAGAGCCAATTAAGGTCGGGGGCGGGCAGGTGCGCATCGTTGATTCCTCGAATTTTCCCGCCGCAACTACGATTGCTGCGGCGCTCGTGGAACTCGAACCGGGGGCTATGCGGGAAATGCATTGGCATCCCAATATTGATGAGTGGCAGTACTACATCAGCGGTCAGGCGCGCATGACCGTGTTCGCTTCGGGCGGCAAAGCACGCACCTTTAACTATCAGGCAGGCGACGTAGGCTACATACCGTTCGCCATGGGGCACTACATCGAAAACGTGGGCGATCAGCCCGTGCAGTTCTTGGAAATGTTCCGCAGTTCCTATTTTGCTGACCTTTCGCTAAACCAATGGATGGCCCTGACACCACCTGAATTGGTACGGGCTCACCTGAACCTGGACGCAAAGACGATGACGGCTCTGCGCAAAGACAAACCCATCATAGCCCCGTTTCGAGCCATTAAAGGCGAGCTAAAGCGACCTGCGTAGGGGGCTTTGTGGGACCGCGAACTCCGGACCAGTGAGTGCCGGTATTGAGGCGAGCGATTTGCGAAAGACTCATAGCACCCACCCTTGAAGTAGATCGTTTCCTAGGCGGTCACAGGGCCAGTTCACAGGGGGGCGAGCTTGAGCGAGCCACGATTGGCGAAAAATCCCCATTACACTCATTGACCCCTGTATTTTGTCCGCGAGTCAGTTTATGACCGCCGTTTGGCTTTGCTTCAACAGTTGTTCCGTGCGGTAGTCACGAGGGAAAATTTAGGGAAAAAATCTGGGAAAGACTTGGGCAAGATGTCCAGAACTTTTCAAACGTGAGCTAAGTCGCGCAGAATCAACCGAGCCTGTTGATTGTTGACTTGCTCATACGTGCTCATAACCCAAAGGTCGGTGGTTCAAATCCACCCCCCGCAACCAACCCAAACCGCCTACTTCCCAGACCTGCGATCTGAGGTCATTGGGGTAGATTTCCGAACAAATCCCAACTGCTCTGCGCAATATAGCAGAAGCCTGTCTCCATCTTCGTATGGGGAACATCTGCAGGCCACGCAGGTAGCTGGGCATTTTTCGCTGCAAAGGGACTTACGTCGCAGAAATCCGCACATAGATAACAGCGGCCAGATGATGTGTTGGACCCGTCGCTTGGCGCGCCCCGCCGTCATTACCCTGAAAATAACCACCCGCAGGTAAAGAAGCGCGAAGTTCTGGCCGATGAACATTAGTGTAGATCCCTGTCTTTGCGGATGCCCCGCTTGTTGTGGTTTGGGAGCAGATGGACTAACTCTATGCGCCTTCGATTTTCCCCTGTCGACGTTTCGATTCGATCGCATGTGGCTCGATGGCATGCGGCTCCTGGAAGAAGAAAAGTGGGGCTTCAGAGCGCGCCCCGCCGGCTTAGGATTTTCTTATTTGCAATCATCGCGCTAACCGCAATCGCAATTGCGCAGGAGAAAAAGAAGGACTTGAGTGACGTCAGTCTTGAGGAACCGAGCAATATCCAGGTTTACAGCGCCTCGAAGCATATACAGAACGCCAGCGATGCGCCTTCCTCGGTTACGGTCATCACCGCCGATGAGATTCAGAAATATGGCTACCGCTCTCTGGCCGACATTTTGGAAAGTGTGCGGGGCTTCTACATCAATTACGATCGCGATTACAGCTTCGTTGGGGTGCGCGGCTTCGGACGCCTGGGAGACTGGAACAGCCGTGTCCTGGTTTTGATTGACGGCCACCGCATCAATGACAACATTCTTGGCGAAGGTTTCGTGGGCTCCGAGTTCCTGGTGGATGTCGATCTGATCGAGCGCGTAGAGATCATCCGCGGGCCCAGTTCTTCACTCTACGGCGCAGATGCTTTCCTTGCCGTGATCAATGTAATCACCCGCAGACCACCGCAACTGAAGGGTTTCGAAATCACCTTTGCGCCCGCCAGTTTTGCCACCTACGCGGGACGAGCCAGTTACGCCGGCCAATACAGAGGACTCGACATGTTGCTCTCGGGCACGTTCTTCAACAGCCAGGGGCCCACACTTTTTTTCCCCGTGTTCGACAGCCCCGCCACGAACTACGGGATAACACGAAACACGGATTATGAAAGCTTTCAACACATCCTGACCACGATCAGTTTTCATGGCTTCACCCTGCAAGGATTATTCAGCGCGCACGACAAGGGGGTTCCAACTGCATACTTCGGTACCGTATTCAACGACCCGGCCACGGCTAACCTCGACTACCATCAGTATTTCGATCTCAGCTATCAGCATTCCGTCGGGGAAAAGTGGGACCTGACGGCGCGGACGTCGTATGACCAGGACCGCTTGCAAGCGCCACTCGCGTATTACACCGGGCTGCCCGACGGATCGACTACGGTGGACGTGTACTCGTTCCGCGGAAACTGGTCAGATACCGAAGCGAAATTGAGCGGAACCCTGCTGGAGAAACACAGAATCACGCTGGGCACAGAGATTACCGATAACCTACGGCAGGACCAGGGATATTACGTTCCCATCGGCAACGTCTTCACCCCAGACCCCCTATCGTCAGTGATCTGGGCCCTGTATGGGCAAGATGAGTTCGCAATAGCGCACAAGCTGACGTTGAGCGCAGGGGTACGCTACGATCACTATTCCCAGTTTGGCGGGACCACCAATCCGCGCCTGGGGCTGATCTACCATGTCCTCCATCCTACGACCTTGAAAGTGCTGTACGGTACGGCTTTCCGCGCGCCCGAGCCCTACGAACTCCAGCCTGACGTTGGTGGCGGTTCCGCCAACAACCTGCAGCTGGGACCGGAAAAAATCCGCAGCGTCGAAGGCGTGGTGGAGCAGACGTTGGGAGAACATTTGGCCCTGTCGGGCAGCGTTTTTTGCAATTGGATCAGCTCTCTCATCTCCGTGGAAACGGTACTGAACGGCACCGAGCTCTATCAAAATTACGGCAAAGCGAATGCTACGGGCGCGGAAGTCGAATTGGATGGTCAGTTGGCCAGCGGTATCAAAGGCAGAGCAAGCTATAGTTACGTCAATGCGGTAAATCCCGCCACCGACCAAGTTCTTACCAACTCTCCCCAACACATGGGCAAGTTCAACCTGAGTGTGCCTCTGCTGCAACAGCGGCTCTTCGCCAGCTTGGCCGCGCAGTACACGAGCTCGGTCCAGACTCTGGCAGGCAACACCCTCAGCGGCTTTTCGGTCTTTAATTTCACCATGCTGGGACATTCGCTGGGCAAGCACCTGGATCTTTCTGGCAGTGTTTACAACGTCTTCAACAAGAAATATTTCGAACCCGGCCGGCCGGAGGATCCGGAAGATTCGATTCAGCAAGATGGCAGGAATTTCCGGATCAAAGCCACGGTCAGGTTTTGAAAAACATGACGCCACAACAGTCAGCAAGGGAACGGCAGGTCCTGGTTGATAAAACTCGCCATGGAAGGGCACGCGAACTCCAGTCGAGAGCGGTGTAATTGTGAATCTGACTCCGGCCAAGGCTGGTGGAGTGCTGAGTCCAAAATGGATTCTTTGGTTACTGGGTATAGTGAGTCTGTCGTTCATTAGTGCTCGCGCGCAGACCCCGACTGCCGGTGAGTACCAGGTGAAAGCTGCCTTTCTGTACAACTTCGCAAGGTTTATCGAATGGCCGCCGAGTAGCTTCGCCGACGCGTCGGCGCCACTTCGGATCTGCATTCTCGGGCAAGATCCCTTTGGTCAGGAACTGCGTGACATCGCCAACGAAAAGACCGTAAACGGGCGCAAACTCCAAGTCACTCAGTTGGCCGACCTGCGGATGGCGAGAACGTGTCACATCTTATTCATCGCGTCTTCAGAGAAAGCCCAGTTGAAGCAAACTTTCGAAGGCCTGCAGGGTGCCTATGTTCTGACCGTTGGCGATAGCAAGGGCTTTGTTGAGAAGGGTGGAATGATCAATTTTGTGCTGGAAAACGACAGGGTGCGGTTCGAGGTGAATCACAGGGCAGCGGAACAGGCTGGGCTTAAAGTCAGTTCCAAACTGCTGAATATAGCCAAGTCTGTGACCGAGTAAGCGCTGTTGGAGTAACGGTGATGCGTTATTTTGGGGATCTGTCGATCCGCCGCAAGTTGACCGTTTTGTTCATGACGATCAGCGGATTCACCGCCTTGGCAGTTTCCGTCCCCTTCGCCATTTATGACGTTCTGAATTCCAGGCACGGCGCAGCTCAGAACTTGGCCGTCCTGGGCGATGTCCTAGCGGGCAATAGCACGGCCGCGCTCACCTTTCATGACGCGGAAGCCGCGCGAGAGGTTTTGCGTGCTTTGCGAGCCGAACCCGACGTCACCGCAGCTTGCATCTACACCGTAGATGGTCGGCCCTTCGCCAAGTATGCGCGGGATGCAAGGAATTCAGACTTCATCGTACCGTCGGCACAAGTTGAGAGCTCTGAGTTCAAAAACGGTCACTTGTTTCAATTCCGCAAGATCGTGCTCGGTGGTGAGACGGTCGGCACGCTCTACCTTGAATCAGATTTGGAAAGGCTGCACTCGCGACTACGCGCCTACGCCTTCGGCTCAGGATTGACTCTGCTGTTCACGTTCTCCCTGGCATTCGTATTGGCATCGCGCATCCAAAAACCTATCTCTGAACCTGTCCTCAAGTTGGTAGAGACCACAAAAGCTGTTTCGGGCCAGGGCGGTTATTCGATTCGGGCGGAAATTCTCAATCGCGATGAATTCGGTCTGCTGGCAACCGAGTTTAACGGCATGCTGCAGCAAATCGAATCGCGCGATCTGGAACTGCAGCACCAGCGGGACAACTTGGAGAATGAAGTTGCCCATCGCACCCGCGAGTTAGTTGGAATGAATGCGGAACTGACTTTGGCCAAGGAGGCGGCCGAAGCAGAGATCGTTGAGCGCAAGCGGACGGAAAAAGAACTGCGGCAGATGCAATTCGCGGTGGAGCATGCCTCGGATGCGGTGTATTGGCTAGGCCCAGAGGGCCATATTATCTATGTCAACCACGCGGCCTGCCGCTCCATAGGATGTTCCCGCGAAGAGCTTCTTTCTCTATCGGTTTGGCAGATAGATCCGCTGTTCCCGAAAGAAAGGTGGGGGCCGGTCTGGGCGGAACTCAAGTCCCGGGGCTCAATGACCCTTGAAACCTGTCATAAAACCAAAGAGGGGCGGGCCTTCCCCGTGGAGGTAAACGCCAACTACATGGAGTTCGGCGGGAAGGAAAGCAGCGTCTGTTTCGTGCGCGATGTAACCGAGCGCAAGCGGGGGGAAAAGGCGCTGCAGGAGAGTGAACAGCGCTATCGTCTTCTGTTTAACGAAATGCTGGTGGGGTTTGCGCTGCTGGACGTGATTTATGACGAAAAGGGCAAACCCTGCGACCACCGCTACGTGGAATTAAACCCTGCCTTCGAAACACAAAGCGGATTGTCGCGCGACCGGGCTCTCGGAAAAACGATTCGTGAAACCACACCCGATATCGAGCCCTTCTGGATTGAAACGTACGGAAAGGTGGCGACGACGGGAGAATCGGTCCATTTTGAAAGCTATGCGCAGCCACTCCAGAAATGGTTCGACGTGACCGCATTCCGTATTCGCCAGGACCAGGTGGCGATTACGTTCGCCGACATCAGCGAGCGCAAGCGGGCGGAGAGAGAACTGCGGCTGACGCAATTCTCGCTGGAGGGGGCCTCAGACGCTGTGGAGTGGATCGATCCACAAGGCCACATTATTTATGTGAATCAGGCCGAATGTCTGGCATTAGGACGCTCCCGTGAGGAGATTCTTTCGCTCTCGATCCCGGATGTAGATCCGCTTTTCCCAAAGGAACGGTGGGGGGCCTTCTGGGAGGAGCTCAAAACACGCGGCGCCATGACCTTCGAAACCCAGCACCAAACTAAAGAGGGACGAGTTTTTCCGGTAGAGGTAACCGCAAACTACCTGGAGTTTGACCGGCAGGAATACTGCTTTGCCTTCGCGCGCGACATCACCGAGCGAAAGCGCACTGAGGAGCGGCTTCGCAAGCTCTCCAGCGCTGTCGAGCAAAGCCCCGCCAGCGTGGTAATCACCGATACCCGGGGGACCATCGAGTACGTGAATCCTACATTCACTCGAGTCACCGGTTATACCGCGGAAGAAGCAATCGGCCAGAACCCGCGCATTCTGAAGTCGGGAATGCAACCTGACACGATGTACAAGGAGCTCTGGAAGACCGTGCTGTCGGGACGCGAATGGCACGGGGAATTTGCCAATCGGAAGAAGAACGGAGATATCTTTTGGGAGTCCGCCTCCATCGTTCCTATCAAAAACCCAGCCGGCGCCATCACCCACCTGCTTGCCGTGAAAGAAGATATCAGCGAGCGCAAGCGCGCAGAGGAAGCGCTGAAAGCCTCAGAGAAACGCTATCGGCTCCTGTTTGAGCGTAATCTGGCCGGGGTCGTCCGCACCTCGCTGGATGGGCGCATCCTGGAGTGTAATCCGGCGGGCGCTCACTTGCTCGGTTACGACTCGCCCCAGGAACTCCTGTCTGTCCCGATTACAAATGTCTATCAGGCGACTTCTGACCGCGAAGCCTTATTGAGAAAACTCAAGTCCGAGAAAATCATTGGCAGCCAAGAGATGAGGCTCCGCCGTAAAGGCGGCGACCCTGTCTGGGTAATCGCAAGTTTCAGTTTCGTCGACGATTCGGCAGGCGGGATTATTGAGGCTACGCTCGTCGACATCA
>JASIEN010000792.1 GCA_030045935.1 Candidatus Sulfotelmatobacter sp. | reverse complement strand
AGAGAAAGATGCTGTTAACTTGGGCGACCATCTCACCGTGTTAAAACCGGTTGCTGTCGCGACCGTCCAGATGGGGCTGGCCGATGCAGCTAACGCCGTCGACACCATGTTGCGTTTCATCGACGACCGGCGCCGTAGGGCGTGAGACAATGCCGTTTACCATATCGGCAACCACTGATGACCAAACATCCTAAAGAAGTCGAAAGGTTGCACAGTATCATCGAAAACTTTCCCAAAGTCACCATCACGGTGCTTGGAGACCTCGTCGCTGACGAATTTGTTTTTGGTGAAATCTCGCGAGTTTCCCGCGAGGCCCCAGTGCTCATCCTGAAGCATCGCGAGCGCACCGTTGTTCCGGGCGGAGGTGCGAACGCGGTAAACAATCTTGCTGAGCTCGGGGTGAATGTGCTTCCCGTGGGTGCCATTGGCGATGATGAACCCGGACGCCTCTTGCTGAAAAATTTTCGCCACAAGCGAATTCCTGTAAGCGGCGTGCTGAAAGATAAGGGTTTCACGACCGTCACCAAGACACGCATTCTCGCGGGAATGACTCATAACGCGCGCCAGCAGCTTGTTCGCGTCGATCGGGAACCAGAGAGTCCGCCGTCGCAGCATGTGACGCGCGAGTTGTTTTTGGCGGCACGCGAATATTTGCGCGCCTCCGATGCGCTGCTGGTTTCAGACTATGGGTACGGATCAGCTACTCCCGCCATCGTAAATGCCTTGCGCCAGGCACGTGGGAAAGCTGGATCGTTACCATTGATCCTCGATTCGCGATACCGGCTGCTGGAATATTCTGGCGTGACGGCCGCCACTCCCAACGAGCCCGAAGTCGAAGCGGCACTGAGAATTCGAATTGGTCAGGACTGGAACAAGCTGACTTGGGCCGGCGAGCAAATCATGGAGCGAATGAAGCTGCAATCTCTGGTGATTACGCGAGGCCGGGACGGCATGGTCGCGTTCAATCATCGGCACGCCCCGGTCGACATTCCGATTTTCGGATCTGACGAGGTGACCGACGTCACTGGAGCGGGCGATACTGTCATCGCGGCATTTAGCGCTGCCCTGGCCGCGGGGGGAAGCACGGAAGAAGCAGCGCAGCTTGCCAACTACGCCGGCGGGATCGTGGTGATGAAGCGCGGAACCGCCACGGTCTCGCGCGAAGAGTTGCTCCGTGCGCTCCAGAAAGCTCCGCCTTCCACGCGCTCACACTGACAACATGGCAACAATGAACACTCGCAAAATCCTCGGCCGATCCGATCTGAAAGACCAAGTCGAAAAGTGGCGTCAGGCGGGCGAACGCATCGTCCTGGCCAACGGCGCTTTCGATTTGCTGCATGTCGGGCACGTGCGATATTTGCGAGCGGCGAAGGCACTGGGCGGCAGGCTGGTCGTGGCCATCAACTCTGACGGTTCAGTTCGCGCCCTGAAGGGCGAGGGCCGCCCCATCATGCCGGACCACGAGCGGGCGGAGATCGTTGCTGCTCTCGAAGATGTAGACGGAGTCGTGATTTTTCCCGAGCTTGATGTGCGCGCGCTGATTCGGGAGATTCGGCCGGATATTCAAGCGAAAGGCACGGATTATACGCAAGCTTCCGTGCCTGAACGCGACGAAGTGTTGGCATACGGCGGCCGCGTGGCGATTGTTGGCGATGCCAAGAACCACTCCACCAGCGAGATTTTGCGCTCACGGCTTGTCCCGAGGAAGGCGTGAGCGCCATGTCCCAAAAGTTTCCGAATCCTTCATCGCCTCAGGCTTTTTTTACGTCCAGGACCAGTCTCGATCGCCTGCTGATCGTCCGGCTCAGCGCGATGGGAGACGTGATTCACGCACTGCCCGCCGTTTCGATTTTGCGGGCTGCGTTTCCCCAAACGCATATCGGCTGGCTGATTGAAGAGCGATGGGCCGAACTGCTTTGCGCGCCCGGTTGCCCACCCCGCGGTCCTCGCTCAGAGCACAGGCCGCTGGTCGATCAGGTGCACACAGTTGATCTAAAAACCTGGAGAACGTCATTCTTCTCGCTCCCGGTTCTGCAAAAGGCTGCAACGGTGTGGCACGACGTTCGTGCAATGCATTATGACGTTGTCATCGATTTGCAGGGCGCGTTGCGCTCGGCCGCGCTGGCGCGGTGGTCGGGAGCGCGCGTCGTTTATGGCGCTGCGGAACCTCGAGAATCTCCTGCAAGCCTGTGGTACTCGCGCAAAATTGCGACACCGGGCAGACATGTTATTGAGCAAAACATTTCCCTGGCCCAGGCTATGATTCGCAGCTACTGCGACCAGCCGCCGCCTTTGATCGCGAATGTCGAACTCCCTCAAGATTCCGCAGCTGATGCGCGCATCGCGCAGCACCTCGGGGAGAAAGGAATCCGTGATTTTGTCCTTCTCAGCCCAGGTGCGGGATGGGGAGCGAAGCGCTGGCCCGCTGAACGCTATGGCGAAGTAGCGCGCGCATTTTCTGCAATCGGCATCGCCTCGCTGGTCAACTACGGCCCTGGCGAGGAGGAACTTTTCAAATCCGTGCTGCGCGCGAGCGAAGGCACGGCGAAGCCGGCACCAACCTCAATGACCGAACTGATCGCTCTGACCCGGCGCGCTCGCCTGCTTATCGGAGGAGATACTGGCCCTCTGCATTTGGCCGCAGCTTTGAAGATTCCTGTCGTCGCAATTTTCGGCCCCACCGATCCGGCACGCAACGGCCCTTACGGGACGCAAAGCATCATCTTGCGCAGCCAGGAGAGCCTAACCACTTACTCCCGGAATTCTAAAGCCGATGAAGGTTTGCTGAGCATCAGCGCAGATGAGGTGATTGCAGCTGCAAGAAAACTTCTCGACGGCTCTCGAAGCCTGTTTCCAAAATAAGCTTTGAAACGGCGCAGCTTCAGCCGCGCCGTTCATGAGATGAAAGCCATCGGCCTTTAGCGCGTGAAGGAATCGGGATCCCCCCAAATGCTGTTCTTGAAAACATGCTCTAGCCCACGTGATTTGTTAGCAGACAGCATCACGAACCCAACCCGCCAATTACTCTCGCCGCGTCGTGAAGGTAATCTGGCGAGAGGCGAATTTCATGAAGTCGTTGCTCACGCCGGGGATTTTTCTCGCTGGGCTCGCGGCCCTGCTTTCCACAGGAATATTCCCCCTGAGCGCGTCCGTAGTGGTGTTCGCCTTTTATTGTGCCGTGATCGGCGGACTATTCCTGGCCTGGCGATTTCATTCCACCCGCATCTTTTTTGCGGTGTTAGTGGTATTTCTCAGCCAGCAGGCAGTTTCGTATTACGGATCATTTGTGGTATCGCCAGCAACACCCAATAACTCTCCAACAAACTTTGCACTTTTCATCGGGCTGCTGTTGCCGATGAACTTTGTTCTGCTTTCGAACCGCCAGGAGAGAGGATTCGGCTTCCCCGCCATCGTGCCCATGGCCCTGTTTCTCTTCATGCAGTCAGTGTTTGTAGAGGTAATGTGCCGATCGGTCGCACCCGGCATAACTTCTCGCCTCACGCCCCCGGCAACCGTGCCCTTGCCGCTCGCAACGCTCGTGGCGTTTGGAGCAGCTGCACTTATCTTGCTTGCGCGATATCTGCTGTTTCGTAAGCCCGCCGAGTCAGGCCTTCTTTGGGCCTTGGCCGCATGCTTGTTAGCCCTGCACTTTGGAGCGGCCTGGCGACTTCAAACTGCTTACTTCGCTGCCGCCGCATTTATTTTAGCCGGTTGCGTTGTCGAGACTTCCTACGCTCTGGCCTACCATGACGAACTGACGTCACTGCCTTCGCGGCGCGCGTTCCGCGAAGCCATACTCCGGCTCGAGCCGCCCTACTCCATCGCCATGGCCGATATCGATCATTTCAAGCGCTGCAATGACAGATATGGGCACGAGACTGGCGACCAGGTGTTGCGCCTGGTAGCCTCACGTTTGTCGCGCGTTTCCGGCGGAGGCAAGGCCTACCGCTTCGGCGGCGAAGAATTTGCCATTTTGTTTCACGGACAAACCACTGCCGACGTGTTGGAACATCTTGAGAATCTGCGTGCAGAAATCGAATCGAGCACGCTGCGTATGCGCGGCCCGGAGCGCCGGTGCGAGCCGCGTGGTCCCGACCGCCGCCACCAAAAGGTTCAAGGCCGTCGCCGGCAGACCGGGTATGCGATTCGGCAGCTTTCTCAGGAGCCGGCCTCGAATGAACTTTCGGTGACCATCAGCATCGGCGTGGCCAATTCGGGCCGGGAAAATCGCTCGGCAGAAGATGTGCTTCGGGCGGCAGACAAGGCCTTATATCGGGCCAAAGCTGGTGGACGAAATCGCATTGAACTCGCTTCCGGGACCGCCCGGAGCACCCGCAGCAAGGCTGCCGGAATTGCCTGACCCACCGAATAAAGTTGCAACCGGATAACGCGGGTGGGAATCGTGAATTCAGGTTCACGAACGTCGAGCCCGGCAAGTCATTTCACGGCGAGAGGATGACTGTCCGGGCTCGTACGTTTTCGCAAGCACCACAGGCCGTGCGGTCAGCCCGTAGTCGAGATGGGCATATAAGTTCGGCTGTCCCCTGCCGCCACAGGCAAAATGTTTGCCTGAATTAAACGCCGCAGTCCCGGACTTAGTAATCCCGTCGCCGGGCGGGGAAACCACCCCGCCGCCGCCGTCCGGGTTCGGACCGCCTAGCCCCCTCATTTTCCTGCAGTCTTTCACCAATTTTGCCGGGCGCAAGAACAAAGTGCGTTCTGTTACGAAAGCCGAACAAGCATAAATTCCCGGTCAACCGGGAGTAGTGCAGTTGGCTTGTCATCACTGAGCAAGCCTCCTTTGCGCAGCGAAGGATCTGGGCGAGCCGCGCGACGCGTCGCGGCCTTTGCGATGCAATAATCGCGCGCCCGGCTCGCCTCCTTATCAAACTGCACGTTTGCAGACGTATTTTCGACCTACTTGCGCGGCCACACCTTCACGCGTGCACCTTCCGGCAGCCTGCCGTTTATCAGTTCGATGACCCCATGTCTAACCACCCCCTCCAGTTCTGCGTCTGGAGTCGTCCCACCCGGAGCCTGCCCTGAGCCTGCCGAATGGGTCCCCGGCGCTGCACGATTTGTTCCTCTGTCCATGGCTTCGTTGGCAAGCCGATCGGCGTCGCGATTGTGATCGCGCAGGGCGTGACCGATCGAAAACCAATCCAGTTGCGCGATCAGCTGCTTTGCCCTGGCATGCAGATCCCGTAATGTCGGATTCTTTACTTTGTAGATACCCTTGATCTGCCGAACCAGCAGTTCTGAATCGCTGATCACCTTGAGCGCTTTATATCGATATTCGAGGGCATATTCCAGGGCCGCGATCAGGCCCTGATACTCGGCGAAATTGTTGGTCTGGTGGCCAAGATATTCACTTAGCTCCGCAACTTTCCTTCCCGCTTCATCCTGCAGGACCACTCCGTATCCCGCCGGCCCCGGATTTCCACGTGCTCCACCATCGGTGTAAGCCATCAAGTAATGTTGCGGAGGTGTGGCCTCACGGTGAGTAAACAAGGAAGGGGAAGCTGGCATAGAGATGAGTGTACAACGCTCCGTACGCCCGCAAGATCCATCTATTTTCCGTACCGGCACGCGGCGTTATCCCGAGCGCAGCGAGAAGCCTGCACTGAACCGAAGGTCAAAGGGATGCCTGCCGCACGTGTACGCCTGCCCCCGAGGGCGTCATCCCGAGCGGAGCCGCTTTCTCCAGGCGTAGCGAGGGATCTCGCGTGGGTACCGCCACATGCCGCATCCTTTCGCGGTCTTCTGCGCGCCCTTTGCGCCGCATCGCGTGTTTGGCTCGCTTCCTTATCAATTGCACCAGGACGAAATTACCGTCCCGCGGCAAGTCGCGTTGCCAGTCGCGGCGGCAGGTTGGCCGAGAGAATGCGATCCTGTGCCGATTTCAGGTTGTAAGGAGTGCGGTGGAAGTGAACCACCTGTTTTTCCGTATCGAACAAGGCATAAGCTGCGCGCCAATCGCCATCGCGCGGCTGGCCCACCGACCCGGGATTGATCATGTAGCGCGTGGAAGACTTGAGTTGCAGCGCGACGGATTCTGCCTGTCCGACGGTCTGGTATTCGGGACGAAATCCGTCGGCGCTGGAGCCATTTACAAAGAACCCGCCTTGCAGGTGAGTATGCCCGAAGAAAGTGAGCGGCGTCGTGACCGCGAGCAGCGGAACTAAAGCATCGCCTATGGAGACAACATAAGCGTCTTCGTCGGCGGGAGATCCGTGCACCAGCTGCGCCTGTGGAACTCCTTCCAGAACAACCGGCCCATGCGGCAGCTCGTGTAACCACTGATGATGCTCAGGGGTCAGATGATCCCGAGTCCAAAGCGCAGCCGCTGCCGCCATGGGATTGAAATCCTCGAGGCTCAGCAGCCCAGTTGCGGCTTTGTCGTGGTTGCCGCGAACGAAGATATGTCCCAGGCCGCGGGAGCGGTCGACCACCTCGTTGGGACTGGCTCCGTAGCCCACGAGATCACCCAGGTTCGCGACCACATCGTACGCTGGAGCGCTCGCCAGGCAAGCCTCCAATGCTTCGAGATTGGCGTGAATATCGCTAAGCAGCAGGACGCGCACTGAGCACCCAGACGAATGGCCGATTATAAAAGGAAATTGCACTGCAGGGAAATTATCGGGTTCCTGGGATCCCAATACCCAAGCGCATGCTGCCTCTTGATACCATAAAAAGGTGGGGCCGCTCCTTAACGTTCGCCGTCTGACGATCGAATTTCCGGCCGCTGTGGTGCGAACCAGCTCCGACAATAGAGACGAGCACAGCAAAGAGCTTCCTCAACTTTTCTTCCCGGCAGTCCGGGACGTGAGCTTCTCGATCGGCGAAGGCGAAGTCCTGGGCCTGGTTGGGGAATCGGGATCGGGCAAGTCTATTACCTCTCTGGCCATCATGCGTCTGCTGCCTGAGCAGGCACAGGTTTCGGGCGAGTTGCAGTTTTCTGAAACCGGCGCTGCCGAGAATCTACTGATGCTGCCTGATGAGTCCATGCGTCGGCTGCGCGGAAGTAAGATCGCCATGATTTTTCAGGAGCCAATGACTGCTTTGAATCCCGTGATGCGAGTGGGCGACCAGATCGCCGAAGCATTGCTGGCGCATGGAACACACTCCCGGCGCGAGGCGGCCCGGCTGGCGGTTCAGGCCATGACGGAGGTCGCTATTTCTGAGCCTGATCGCCGCGCCCGCGACTATCCCCATCAGCTTTCTGGCGGCATGCGGCAACGGGTGATGATTGCGATGGCAATTGCCAATCGCCCGCGGCTGCTCATTGCCGATGAGCCAACCACGGCACTGGATGTAACCATCCAGGCGCAAATCCTCGATCTGTTGGGCGAGTTGCGGCACAAATTCGGCTTGGCCATGCTTTTCATCTCGCATGACCTTGCAGTTGTGTCGCAGGTCGCGGATCGAGTGGCCGTGATGTACGCGGGCGTGGTCGTTGAAATCGGTACGAAGGCGCAAATTTTTCAGGCGCCCACGCATCCTTACACGCGGGGTTTGCTTGAGGCCGTGCCCCGGCTGAACACAGAACGTCACCGACCACTTCAAACTATTGAAGGATCGGTCCCACCGCTCCACGGTCTGCCGCCGGGATGCACGTTCGCGCCCCGTTGCAGCTTGCGGACACCCGAATGCACACTTGCTCTGCCCGAGCTAATCGAACTTGACCACGGTCATTGGTGCCGCTGCCCGGTGGTACTTCGCAAGAATAAAGCCGAATCTCTCCCTCGTTAGACGACAGGCTCCCCTTCTTTCAAACTCTCAGTGTCCTCAGTTGGCGCAAGTTGGCGCTTCGCATCTGACAAGAGGGATGTAAATTCGCTATAGGCGCACCATGAAATCGAAGTCCTCCAGCCCCCCTCAGTCGAACTGTCGCATTCCCGCGTGGCAGGGAGTTTACGAGGCGGCGCTGCAGGAAACCGACCAGGTCGCCCTCTTCAAGCGTGTTGAAATTGCCGAGGCCACCATGATGACGCAACGGGAGACCCTGGAGAGAAGCGGTGGGAGACCGTCAGAGAGGCAGGCGATTGAGAGCGCGTTGCAAGTTCTGCTATGGATCAAGCAGGCACAGTTGAGTTTCCCCGCCGAGAATTAGCCGCACGCCGCTGCGGTCCGCCAGTCGTACAATAGAGATTTAAACAAACCCAATGCAACGGGAAACTCCAGTGATGTGCTGGATATGCGGCAAGGCCGTCGATCTTGAATCATGTGTAATCGACGAGCATGGCTTGGCCGTGCACGAAATCTGCTATACCACAAAGACTGCTCTGGCCGAGAAAACACGGCCCGCCGAATCCTCCTTGGGCTCTACCCGCGCATCCACGCGTTGAGGATCGACTGGCGGAGATCGTTCCGCTGAACGATTGACCGCTTATAAACTTCGCTAGAGCACTCTTGGTGCAATATCCAATCTTTATTTCCCGGGCGACGGCGTTGGGCCACTCAGAAGTTCTACAAACAATTTATAAAACCGCTCAGTATCCAGATCATCCTGCACCTCTATGGGATGGATATTCGTCTTCGGGCGGTCGCCTTCCGTCCATGCGACTGTATTGCCGTAGCCGGCTCCGTGATCGAGATCGGTATCCATGAACATTATTTCTTTCTTTGTAATCAGACTGGGATCGAGCCACGCAGCCGCTGCCAACTCGTCCCACAAAAAATTGTAGTTTCCGCGCAGGCGAGCGTATTGGCCGATATAGTGTGCCACCGGCGAATCCGCAGCCTTGATGCGATCAATGAGCGCGGAGCTGAGATGAGTCTTCACCGAGATGTCCACGGGAGTGCAGGTGATCTTCTGCCATGGCGCGCGCAGCACGATGTGGGCGGCTTCGGGATCAAACCAGAGATTGAACTCGCGCATGGGTGTATGGGTGAATTCGGGATCGTCGGTCCGCGGATTGAAGCTGCCGCCCATGAAAACGAGT
>JASIEN010000791.1 GCA_030045935.1 Candidatus Sulfotelmatobacter sp. | reverse complement strand
GTTGCGGCAGCGAGCTATGCCGCGCTCTCAACCAGCAGTTCCGTGCTCGGCTTTGCCGCCCACGCGACGCATTTTGTCGTCCTTGCGGCAGTTGCTGCCCTCATCTTCACCCTGAAAGCGAAAGAAAACCGGCGGCCTGTGCACTATTTTCTCGCGGGTCTATTAGCGGGACTGGCATTTCTCTGCAAGCAGCCAGGGTTCTTTTTCGCCTTGTTCTGCGGGGGTTATCTTGTACTCAACGAATTTCAACAAGAACAAAGAAACTGGCGGTTCGGAGCAGGCAATCTGCTGGCCTATGTTGCGGGATGTGCGGTTCCGCTCGCCCTCACCTGCATCTGGCTGTTCTCCACGCACGAACTGGGACGAATGTGGTTCTGGACTTTTTCTTATGCCAGCAAATACGGTTCTTCGCTAAGCGTCTCCCAAGGGTTGCATAATCTGTCGACTGCAATTCCAGACCAGTTGAGAACCTGCTGGCCGATATGGATCATCGCCGGTCTCGGCCTCGGCATGCTCGCCTGGGACGCTCGTGCGCGGCAACAGTGGCTTTTCATGGCGGGACTACTGCTGTTTTCCTGGGCCGCAGTTTGCCCCGGATTTTATTTTCGACAGCATTATTTCATCCTGTTCCTGCCTGCTGTCAGTTTGCTGGCAGGGGTTGCGGTAAGCTCCCTCGCGAATAAGCTTTTCGATTCTTCGCGCAGCCCGGTTCTGGCGTCTGTGCCCGTTTTTGTGTTCCTGCTAGCCGTCGCGTATTCCGCTTACTCGCAGGAGGCGTTTCTGTTCGAGCTCGATCCTATAGCCGCCTGCCGGCGAATTTATGGCGCCAATCCATTTCCCGAAGCGATGGTCATTTCTGATTACCTGAAGCAGCAGGCGAAACCGGGAAGCACCGTTGCGGTGGTCGGTTCGGAGCCGGAAATTTATTTCTATTCGCGGCTGCATTCTGCCACCGGCTATATCTACACCTACCCGCTCATGGAAGATCAGCAATACGCGCTGTCGATGCAACAGGAAATGAGCAGGGAAATTGAGGCCAATCATCCCCAATACCTTGTGCTTGTGAAATCACGCACCTCGTGGCTGCTGCATCCGGATAGCGAGATGTTTATTTTCGACTGGTTCGAGAAGTATGCTGCCAATTACTCACCTGTAGGCGTTGCTGATGAGGTCGGGCAACAGACAAAGTACGTCTGGGGCGCGGAAGCCGAAGCTTACCGGTCGAAATCCGGTGCCGCGCTTGTGGTGTTCAAGCGAAAGAATTCGTGAGAGAAATCGGAAAACTTCGAGAAACATGAGTCCGAGGTCGAAAACAGGTCGTCGGCCCGAATCCCGTTCATTGGGAAGCGCCGAAAGGGCAATTTCTGTGGCCGCGGCAGAGAAACGCGCCAAGGAAAGGGAAGCCGTTGCGTTTAATTCCGCGCCATTCTTCGACCGCCAAACGCTACTGCTCTGCCTGGCCTTGATCGTTGCAGTGTGCGCGTGTTATGCACCCGCGATCCACAATCAGTATCTCAACTATGACGACAACAAATATGTGACCGACAATGCGTATGTGAAGGCGGGTCTTACGTGGGCGACGGTGAAGTGGGCCTTCACGACCACAGAGGAAGCCAACTGGCATCCCCTGACGTGGCTGTCGCACGCGCTCGATTATCAACTGTTCGGTTTGAATCCCGCCGGAACGTATGCGATGAATATTTTGCTGCACGCACTAAATGCCGCGCTTTTGTTCCTTTTGTTGCAAGCGTCGACGGGACTTCGCTGGCGCAGCTTGATGGTTGCCGCATTATTTGCTTTGCATCCGATGAACGTTGAATCGGTGGCCTGGGCCGCCGAGCGCAAAAATGTGCTGAGCATGATGTTCTTTCTGCTCGCCTTTTGTGCCTATGTCTGGTACACGCGGCAGCCGCGTGTGAACCGGTTTACCTGGGTTGCGGGATTGTACGCGCTGGCTTTAATGAGCAAGCCGCAGGTGATTACCTTTCCGTTCCTGCTGTGGTTATGGGATTACTGGCCGCTGGGGCGAGTTCCGGCTCCCCAAGAAATGGCTTCGGCGCAGCGAAGCCGAAGCTTGGCAGATAGGCGAAGCGGCCGCCCCATTATTGAGAAGTTGCCTTTACTTCTTCTTTCCGCGGCTAGCGCCGTCATCACGATGGAAGTCCAGAAAGCCGGTCTGGCCGTCAAACCCCTTTCGCAATACAGTCCGCTCCTGCGCTTCGAAACGGCAACCATCTCGTACGTGCGCTATCTGGGGAAATTGTTGTGGCCAGCGAAGCTGGTCGGCTTTTACCCGCACCCCACCCAACTTTATCCCTCGTGGCAAGTGCTCGCAGCGTTTGCATTGCTTTTGGGGATCACCGTTTTGGTTGTGCGGGCGCGCCAACAGCGTTATCTCGCCGTTGGCTGGTTCTGGTTTCTCGGAAGCCTGGTACCGATGATTGGGCTTGTGCAAGTCGGTGATCAGGCCATGGCCGATCGCTACGCCTACATCCCATGCATCGGCTTGTTCCTCATGATCGTGTGGTCGATCGCCGATTGGGCGAATGCCTTTGCTGAGAAGCCCGAAACACCCGACCGCCTATTATCTTCGCGCGCCCTTGCGATCCCAGCCGTTTGCTGCCTGCTCGCGTTGGGAGGGCTCACGTTCCGTCAGGTGAAATACTGGCAGGACACAGAATCGTTCTGGCGCCGCACGCTGGCGCTCACCCAAAACAACTATTTCGCTGAGGCAGCACTCGCCGGTTTTCTGCGCAGCCAGGGCCGAACCGATGAGGCCATGCAGCACTATCGCGCCGCTCTTGCTATCCGACCCGATGATCTGGCCGCCATTTTGAACCTCGCAGCGTATGAACACAATCGCGGCAATCTGGCGGCTGCGATCGAGGGCTATCAGTTCGTTGCAGAGCGGGCGGGGAAGGTACCGTTTCGCGCCAAAGCATACGCGAATCTGGGATACGCCTATCGCCAGATGGGGCAGGAGGCCAAAGCGAAAGAAGCTTTCCAAATGTCGCTCCAGCTCGTTCCCGACCAGCCAAACATCATGGTCACGCTGGGCCTGATGGAAGAAACTGAGGGCAATTTACAGGCTGCAACGCAACAATATTCGCGCGCGATGGAACTGAAGCCCAGTGATGTGGGACTGCTGCTGCTTTCCCACGCTTTGCAGGAGCAGGGCCGCACGACGGAGGCGAACGAGATGTTACAACGCGCCTCACGCATCTCTCCGAATTTGCCCCAAGCGCAAAGGCAGGCCGAGGCGCTGCGTACCGGCAAGTGAGAATATAAGGTACACCTCCGATCAGTTCTATCGCGCTTGTTCTGCTACTCTCAAGTAAGGTTCGACCAGGCCGATCAATTGGTTTTTGAGGTGCGGTCCGCTGGCCAGCAATCCCGAAAGCAGCGGGTCACGGCGGTTTGCCACCAAATCGCTTTTATCGAGCGTGCTGACAAAGCCACCAGCGCTC
>JASIEN010000790.1 GCA_030045935.1 Candidatus Sulfotelmatobacter sp. | reverse complement strand
CAGGAAAAGGAAAAGAGGCTATCGGATGGAGCTACGCTCGCAGCCGAATCTCATGTTCCCTGTTTCCAGGAGAGAGTTGGCACCGGCCAGCCGCGATATATGATCGCGATGCGGTTGCCGTGGCGTCTCAGGGCTCGTCCCTCAGCCACTCTGCATGAAATCGGGTCCGCCCCGAAGGGCGAACTTGTCCTAATGATGCTACACCGCGGCGCTTGGTTCGTCAATCCCAATTTTGGTGATGGTGTCCCAAATTTGGACACCACCCCAATTCTTAAGTCGCCGCCATCTCTCGAAGCCTATCGGGAAACCCATAGGAAGGGTCTGCATCGTGCAAAAGCTCACCGGCGCATCGGAAATCGATATCCGAAATCATTCGATGATAGGCGCAAAGGAAGGTGTACAATTTGCGCTTCAAATCTCAGAAACTCCAGTCGAGCCATCGGGAAGGAACAATGCGAAACACGCTTCGGATGTGCGCGGTCATTTTGCTCGTCTTTGCGCCGTTTTCACTCTCTTCCTTCTGCCAACAGTCGGACGCGCCGAAACCGGCAGCCCCGAAAAAGCAGCCGCCCGCGCAACCAGCCGAGAAGACTTCAGAACCTGCTGCCAAGCCAAAGACCACTGAGCCGGCCCAGCAGGAAAGTTCCTCCGACAAAGAAAAAGACAAAGAAGAACACTACGACATGACCGAGCAGCCGCCGGTCGAAACCCACCACCAGATCACGGTCGATGGCAAGCTTCTCAAGTACACGGCGACTGCCGGGCGACTACCGATCAAACGCGGCGACGGCAAAATCGAAGCCGAGATGTTTTATGTCGCTTACACGCTCGATGGTCAGGAAGCGACCAAGCGTCCGCTAACTTTTGCATTCAACGGTGGGCCTGGTTCGGCTTCGCTCTGGCTGCACATGGGCGCGCTTGGCCCGAAGCGAGTCGTCCTCAATCCCGATGGCTTTATGCCGCCCGCACCTTATCACATGGAAGACAATCCTTACACGCTGCTCGACAAGAGCGACCTGGTGGTGATCGACGCCATCGGCACCGGCTTCAGCCGCAGCGAAAATGCCGAGCTCAACAAAAAATTCTGGGGCGTGAAAGGAGACATCGAAGCCTTCAGCGAATTCATCCGGCTCTACATCACGCGCAACGAGCGCTGGTCCTCGCCCCTGTTCATTCTGGGTGAGAGCTATGGAACCACTCGCGCCGCGGGCATTGCCGGATATCTCGCCGACCGTGGCATTTCGTTCAACGGCATCACGCTGCTTTCCATGGTGCTGAACTTCGAGACTCTCAGAAGCACAAAAACGAACGATGAGCCCTACACCTTTCTGGTTCCATCGTTCACCATGATCGCGGGGTATCATCACAAGCTCGCGTCCGATCTCGAGCAGGATATGAAGCACGCGCGTGAAGAATCCGAGAAATGGGCCTTCACCGACTACACGCAGGCTTTGGCCAAAGGCGACGCGCTTACTCCACAAGAGCGGCAAAACGTGATCGATCAACTGTCGCGTTTTACCGGCCTCAGCAAAGAAGTAATTGACGAGGCCGACCTCCGCATCAACGTTGCCAAATTCACGCACTATCTGCTGATCGACCAGAAGCTGCGTGTCGGACGCCTCGACGGACGCTACACCGGTCCCGATCCTAATGGCTTGTTGGACACGCCGTTCTACGACCCGACCGGTTCAGCGACGCAACCGCCGTTCACCTCTGTTTTCAATGACTATCTGCGCACCGAACTGGGATACAAAGTTGATATGCCTTACGAAGTATTGGCCGGGCCGGTCAACGAGAAGTGGGACTGGGGATCGGCGGGAGGAGGATTCGCCGATACCGCTACGGCGATGCGAGAGGCCATCGTTAAGAATCCGTATCTGAAAGTTTTGGTGATGGAGGGCTACTACGACCTGGCCACGCCTTATTTCGCCGCCAACTACACCATCGACCATCTGAACCTGCCGCCAAAATATCGCGACAACGTTTCTTACGCCACTTTCGATGCAGGCCACATGGTGTATCTGCCGATGGACGGACTGAAGAAGATGAAAGCAGACCAAGCGGCATTCATGACGAAGGCGACTGAACGATGATGCGGCCTGGAGCGCGCCACTTAACCTGGCAGAAACCCGCAATTACTCTGGTGACTTGCGCGAGCGCCTTGCCCATGTAGTCTCAGTACAAAGTGGGCTTACTGCCACTGAGATGGAGCATGGGCATGGGTTCAGCCTGGGATGAACACGTACTCGACACTTTCTTCAAGAAAGACCGCAGGGGAAGCCTGATTTTTCTGCCTTTCGGCGGAAAAAAGCCCGGATATCACATCGACTCGCCTACCGATGAGCAGAAGATCAAGCCCTTCGCGAGAATGTATTTCCTGGGCCGAGCCATGTTCCAGATCCTCGGCAACACGAGCGCAATGCTGATCGCCTTGATGATAATGAATGCGCACGCGGACCGTTGTACGCCGATCGCCCAACAAATCAAAATTTTTTTGGTTGCCTTTCTCATCGCGGGCACGCTCTTCGAGTTCCTGCCCTTGTGGCTGCTTTGGCGGCTTTACCGAAAATCGATTTCAGAGATTTGCTCCGCCATGCCGGTGGCCGGACCGGAAGAAATCAGCCAATTGGATTGGAGCATGAGTCCGTTCCGGCGACGCGCTTTGATGATATTCGTGGGCTCGATGGTTCTGCTCGTTGGAATTTTGCTGGTTGCGATCGCCCGCCGCTGACCTTACGCACTCGCGGCTTACGAATCACTTGGCGGCGACATCAGACCTTACCTGCTGTACTGATTCTTCTTCTTGTCTTCGTGCCGCTCGAGGCCAAGTTGAATCAGCCGGTCGATCAACTCTGAATATTCCA
>JASIEN010000789.1 GCA_030045935.1 Candidatus Sulfotelmatobacter sp. | reverse complement strand
GAACATCATGTTTATCTGGTCCGGCCGGGCACCAGCAATGGAGGGCAGCTTCACTTCCCTACGGCAGTATTATCTGACCTACCGCGACTACCTCGATATTACGCGCGAGGCAAAGAGCGTGGCGCTGGCCGCGCCGGTGATCCGGCGGAACGATATTCGCCAGGTAAGCGATTTCTACCAGGCCAGCGGACAGATGTACGGCGTGCCTGCGATGTTCAACAAGCTCCGCTATCTTCCCATCAAGGAAGGCCGCTGGCTGAATGACATGGACGATGCGCAAAAGCGCACCGTGATTGTGCTGGGGGATGAGTCGCGGCGGACATTGTTTCTGGGCAAGGCGGCAGTGGGCAGCACGATTCTTTTGAACGGCGTGCGTTTTACGGTGATCGGGACGATCAAGCGCATCGGGCACGGGGACAATAATACGCAGAACCTGCAATGCTTTATTCCATTCAGCACAATGCGGGAGTATTTCCGGCCAACCAACGTCGGGGATGCTCCGGATGTGATTTCGATGATCAATTATCAGCCGAAATCGCGGGCGCTGCACGAGAAGGCGCAGCAAGAGGTGCATGAGATCATTGGCCGAAATCACCATTTTGATGCGAACAATCCAGACTCCTTTGACGAGTGGGACACCGTGCAAACCGTCGATGAAGTGGATAAGATTTTTGACGCGATGAATACGTTTCTGGGCAGTGTGGGGCTGGTGACGCTGGCGCTGGGAGCAATTGGGATCATCAATATCATGCTGGTAGCAGTGGCCGATCGAACGCAGGAGATTGGATTGCGTAAGGCGCTGGGCGCTACGCACGCCAGCATCATGTTTCAGTTTTTCGTGGAGGGGGCGTTTCTGACGCTGATGAGCGGGGGGATTGGAATTGCCGCGGCTGCGGCGGTAATGGGAGCGATGTCGGGGATAACGTTCGGCGAAGGGTTTGATGCCCCGAAGCTGGTGGCGAGCACGGCGGGGTTGGCCGTTGGGTCGCTGGGGCTGGCGGGGGTGGCGGCGGGATTGTATCCGGCGCGGCGAGCTGCGATGTTGCAACCGGTGGAGGCGTTGAGGAAAGAGTAGCTGGTTGCGCGTGCCGAGCTGCGAGTGAGGCACCAGTAACAAGTACCCAGTACCCGGTGCTCAGTTGTCCACTTGGTCCCACTTCTCGCAAAGACGGCGAAAAGCGGGGCACCCAGTTCGAAGCTCTAAGCTGATGTATGCATCGAGATCTGCTCATACAGGCGTATTCGGCGATGCGGCATGATCTGCGCAAGACCTTGCTTACCATGGCGGGCATGGCGTGGGGCATTGCGACGGTGGTGTTGCTGCTGGCCTATGGGAATGGCTTCGCACAGGCGATTGATAACATTTTTCATGCGTTTGGGGCAACGGCCGTAGGCGTGTTTCCGGGGCGAACTTCGGAGCAAGCGGGCGGCAACAAGGCGGGGGTGCAGATACGCTTCACCAATGATGATGTCGACCTGCTGCGAAATAATGTTCCGTTATGTAAGCGCACGGCTCGGATGTCGGAGAAAGATTCGCTGGTGCAGAACGGGAATCGATCGTTCACCATGCCCGTGCTGGGACTTGATCCCGCACTGCAAGATATATGGGCCCTGGAGATGGATGAAGGACGAGCTCTCGATGATGCCGATGAGCAGCGGCATGCATTGGTGGCGATCATCGGGTGGGAATCGAAGGATAAATTATTTTCGGGGATGCCCGCTCTTGGCGAAGATATTCGCGTGAACGGCGTGGTTTTTCACGTGGTCGGTATCGTGAAGCCGCGCATGCAAGAAGGTAACGACGACGATAACCGCACGATTTACATTCCTTATACTTCGATGGACGTGGTGAAGGACAACTACTACGTGGATGGAATCTGGATGGATTCGGAGGGGCTGGAGCCGGAAAAACTGGACAGGACTATACGCGAAACTCTGGCCGCGGCGCACGGATTCAAGAGCACAGATAAGAGGGCAGTTTTCGTTTTTGACGCGCAGAAACAATTGTCGCAGTTCGGGATTATTTCGCTGGCGTTGAAGATATTGCTCGCATTTATCGGGACGGTAACGCTGGGAATTGGCGGCGTGGGGCTGATGAATATCATGCTGGTTTCGGTGACGCAGCGCACGCGCGAAATCGGAGTGGAAAAGGCGCTGGGAGCGCGGCGGCGGGACATTTTGTTTCAGTTCCTGGCAGAGGCGATGGTCATTACAGCGGTGGGAGGCGTGCTGGGGGTTTTGCTGTCGTATATGGTTTCAATCGGGGTGGGCCGATTGACCTTTTATAGCGCGATCGCGAAACATGCGGATGCTGGCGATATTCGGTTGATTGTTTCTCCTATGATTCTGATGGTGGCGACCGGCATACTGGCGGGAGTGGGCGTGGTCAGCGGAATGATTCCTGCGGTACGGGCGTCGCAACTGGATCCGATTGAGGCGCTGCGGTACGAGTAGCGAGTTGCGAGTACTGAGCAAAACACAGGGTCCCTCGACTCGGGGATCATTCGCGGAGCGAATGATCTCACTTCGCTCGGGATGACAGTGCTTAGGTTTGGCTGCGCTCGGGATGACAAAGTTTAGTATTCCTTGATGAATTCCGACGATATTCTGAGCTTGACGCCGCCGAAGGCGGATGTGCGCGTGCCTTATGGGCGCGATGCGAACCAGTTTATCGATCTGCGGCTGCCAAAGGCGAAGGGGCCGCATCCGCTGGCGATCAATATTCATGGCGGCTTCTGGAGAGCCAGGTACGACCTGGCGCATGCAGGACATTTGTGTGCCGCACTGACCACGAAGGGAACTGCGACGGCGAATGTGGAATACCGGCGGGTGGGGAATGCCGGAGGCGGATGGCCGGGGACGTTTGAAGACATTCGGGCTGCATATCGATTCCTGATCCAGAATGCTGCGCAGTATGAGCTTGATGTAAAGCGCGTGTTCGTCCTGGGGCATTCGGCTGGAGGGCAGTTGGCGCTGTGTCTGGCGGCGCATGAGCCGGAGGTCAAACGGGTGATTTCGCTGGCTGGAGTTGTGGATTTGCTT
>JASIEN010000788.1 GCA_030045935.1 Candidatus Sulfotelmatobacter sp. | reverse complement strand
CCTCGGACAGCAAACGAACCACAAAAGCATAACCGCATTTTTAGAAATTGGGGCAAACGGCGGACCGGTGACCCGACTATGCCCAGCACTAAGGAAAGTCGTAAACGCGCGACAAGCCACCATCTACGGAATCAGTTGGCTGTAGTAGCTGTAGGCGTCGCTCGGGCCGATGACAATCCAGCCAGGGTCCATAATTTTGCGGGAAATCCGGAAATACCGAACCGAGCGTCCATCGGGAGGAGACCCTCCATCGACGATGACTTCCGCTCGAACGAAGTCGACGCGCGCGCTCATTTTTCCGAGTGTTGCTATTGACTTGAACTCCACGTCGTGTTGAACAAGGTCCGGTACGGATTCAACGGTCAAGCCTTGGCGCGCCTCCTCGACCCGTCTAGCAATATCCTTGCGGCCTCTGCCAGAGTATTCATTGAGCAATTCTGTCCTTACGGCCGCGCGCATTTCCTCATCCGACGGAACGACTCGCGCGTAGATCTGGATGCCCCAAAAAACCAATACAACGGTTACTCCGATGAGTCCGTGCCAGCCTCGCAACTGAAAACTGTATTCAGGCATATTCGCGGTTCCGGACAGAGGATTCCCTGGGCACTGCCACCTTGTACTAATTCCCTAAAGGCTGGAACGGCCCCAACAAGCTCGACACTCCCGAGCGCTTGCGCAATTCAGCCAGCAGCGCAGCGGCAGCGTTGCTATACGTCTTTGCCGGGTCAGAGGGGTCGGCCCAAACGGCGTCGTACACGATTTGAGCGGCTTCCTTCAAATCAATGTGCAGCGCTGCCTCACATACATCTACCCGCTCCTGCAAACGGTCGTAGCAAGGTTTGCAAATCGTCGCCGGTTCACACTCATCCGCATGACGCTCAGTAAGGGAGCAGAGCACGGGCGCGTTGGCGACTTCGGCATGAGCAGCGAATAACTGCGACTTGAATTCCTTCAGGAATGCTTCTCGCTCCTGCTCAAGCGCGGTATTGTCAGGCGCGGGTTCAGAGACGGCTTGCGCTTTTCGAACCGGTAGAGCGACCTTTGGAGAAACACGCTCTTTGCTGTTGCATGTGGGGCAGGCTTCCAGACTGGCGGGATAATACAGGTGACAGTTTGCGCAAGGCAGGCCGTATCCGGAGGCTTTGCCTACAGCTTCGGCCCGCGCCACCCCCTTGGCCCCGCGGCCTGCTGTTTGACCTGATCCTGTCAAACCCATTATGCACTCCAAAATGGCTCAAACTAGAGTCCCGGAACCAATGGGCCTTTACAGCATCCAGTCTATGTATTTTTGCCCCGGCTTTGAAAATTCCGGGAGTACACTGCCGGGTACTGGCCCGTCGGCCAGCTTATCGCGAGCTGGTTTCTTTCATCAGCTTCATAAGTTCATCGCGCCGCGCACGATAGAGTTGACGTTTGGGATCAAGCCGCGCAGCTGTATCAAGTTCCGACAGGGCTTCGGTATACCGGTCCAGGCTCATCAGGCAGGCAGCGAGCGAGTAGTGATGATCGGGAGAGGGATTCAGCTTCAGCGCTTCACGAAATTCCTTTTCAGCCGCCATGGCCTGCTGTAATTGAAAAAGCGCCGTACCCAGTGAATGATGGGCAGAGTCAGAATCGGGATTGAGCGCCACAGCCAGCCGCAGTTCGTGCACAGCTTCTTCGGGCTTGTTACCCAGCAACAGCGCTTCGCCTAATGTGCGGTGCTCGGCCGAGCCAGTAGGATTCTGTTTTACCGCGATCTGCAATTCCTCAATCGCGTGGCCGTAATCCTTCTTCACCATGTAGGCACGTGCCAGGCAGGAGTGGCCTTGCTGCCACTCCGGGTGCTCGCGGTAAAGCTCGCGAAACTCCAGGATGGCAGCATCGAAATCTCCCTTATCGCACAAGGTGTTACCCAGATTGTTGCGCACAGACGCTTCCTCAGGCGCCAGCCGTTTGGCTTCCTGATATTCGGCAACGGCTTCATCTAAGCTGTTCTGTTCATGCAAAATCAGCGCCAGGTTGGAATGGGCCTCCCAGAACTGGGGATTCAATTGAATCGCGTGCCGGTAGGCCAGAACGGCGCCTGCAACATTCTTATCCGCGTGCAGAACAATGCCCAGATCGTAATACGTATCGGAATTACCCGTGTCGCGTGCGAGCGACTCCATCAAAGCATGCGCCGCCGCTCCGTACTGCTCGGCAGAGTAAAATCCGAGAGCGAGCATCTGGTAGCCCTCGGCATTCCGCGGATCCATACTCAGCGCCGTACGCGCTTCTGCTATCGCGTTTGGTCCATCATCCAGGCGAAAGAAAATGTAAGCCAGCGCATCATGGTTCTCGGGGAAATCCGGCATCAGCTTTATTGAGAGCGCAATTTGGTCGTAGGCGTCATCCCAGAGCTCTTGCTGGCGCAACATCGTGCCCAACCCAAAGTGCAAAGCCGCATTCTGCGGGTCGGACTTCAGCAGCTCACGAAAATCCAGCTCAGCCCGATGAAACTGCTGCGCGCGGGCCTCAGCGGCAGCCTTCACGAGAAGGGTGGGAATCCCTGATGACTCGCCGCTAGAAGCTGAAGCAGACACTGCCAATGACTTCGACGTGGCGAGGACTTCGACCAGGTTCGCATCCGCGCCTGCGGATTCAAGCTGCTGAATCTCTTCTTTATTGCAGGCTCTTACGACTCCACTTCGCTGAACGATTTGCACCAATCGGCTACTGGAAATCCCAGAGGCCAGCCAGGCCACCAGTTCGGTAGGGCTGACAGGCTGGCTCTGGCCCGTGGCAGAACCCACAAATGGGCTAAGAAGGCACACCAAGACGCTGATTTTCAGCTTCACTCGACTCCCCATTCCAGGTGGCTCGCCGCGCGTGACTGGGCTTTACCGCCGCAAGCCGAACAACGCTCACACTACCCCTTTGCCTTCGATCGCGGTAAGGTAACGAAAGTACCCTACTCCCCCGTGCCGAGTCTACTGGTCCTCGCACAAGTTTTCTGAATGGGGCGGCTCCGGTCTCGCCGCCCGCCGGAGGAAAAACAGGCCTTTGTTCTAAGGGATCGCCTCTTGAGGGGAAAGCCTGTTCGTAAAACGGGTTGTGAGGCGTGCTAAGGCATTCCTGGACGTGCAAATCCAAGGAGGGCGTTTGACTTCCCTTTGGCCGTCCAGTACCGTAATAGGTGTTGGAGTGTGTTTCCTGGAGGTCCCCCATGCTTGACGGCCTGTTTCAACCAACCCATCTCATTATCATTTTTGCCATCGCCTTGTTGATCTTCGGTCCAAAGAAACTGCCTGAACTCGGCAAAGGACTGGGTGAGGGGATTCGTGCACTTAAAGAAGGCATGAAGGACAACTCGCAAGCGTCGGCCGATCAAAAAAAGAACACTGATACGAAAGACAATAAAGACATTAAGGCCTAGGCATCGCCCGGTCGCTGTCATTTTGTTCCGCTTCGAGCCGCTTTTCTTAGCCCCGTTCCACGTTCGTTTCGTGTAGTCATCAATTCCCTGGGAAGCATCTGAACACCAATTTCATAAGGTGTCGAATAACTTTGAACTCTGGAGGTAGGTGCGTGTTCCGGAAAAACCTGTTCATCACCGTCATTGTGCTGGTTGGACTGACCTCGGCTGCTTTCGCAGACCACATCGCCTTAAAAAACGGCGACCGCCTCACGGGCACCGTGGTGAAATCGGATGAAAAAACCCTCGTGCTTCATACCGATGCCGCCGGCGACGTCACCATCCAGCTACCAGCCATCGCCCAAATCGTCACCGACAAGCCGCTTCACGTTGCCCTGAAGAGCGGTAAGACCGTGGTCGGGCTAATCAAAACAACCGACGACAAGGTCGATGTCACTCCTGCTGGCGGCCCACCGGTGGAGACGCCAAAAACCGAGGTGGTCGCCATTCGCAACGATGCCGATCAGCTTGCTTACGAGAAGTCGCTGCATCCCACTTTGCTGGAAGGGTGGAACGGCGGCGCGAACGTGGGCTTGTCACTTACACGCGGCAACAGCGAAACCACCAACCTGGCCTTAGCCTTTAATGCGGCCCGTCCCACGTTGAAGGACAAGATCTCGATTTATACAACGTCGGTCGACACCACGAACGAATTAGCCACGCCCACCACCGTAGCCCGTCTCATTACGGCAGGCATTCGATATGAACGCAATTTCAATCCGCGGGTGTTCGGCTTTGTGAGCGCCGATTTCATGAGCAATGCGCTGCAGGAGCTGGACCTGCGCCAGGTCTACGGCGGAGGACTCGGTTACCACGCGATTAAGTCAGACAAGACCACACTGGACTTTTTTGCCGGTCTGAACTACACGCATGAGACGTACTCGAATGGGGCGTTAGTCACGCCGGTCACGGTTCCCCCCACTTACACATCGTATGGTGTGACGAATCGATATGCCGCGGTAACGCTCGGCGAAGAACTGACGCAGAAGGCGGGGAAGAGCACTGCTATCACAGAAAGCTTTTATTTCTTTCCCGACCTGACCGACTCCTACACCGGGCAATATCGCGGAACTTTCAGCTTTGGAACGGTTACGAAGATCAGCAAATGGCTGGGCTGGCAGAACCAGTTCGGGGACATCTACGTCTCCAACCCGCCGGTCGGTACGAAACAAAATGACATCATTTTGACTACCGGATTGAACGTCACGTTCGGTACTGGCGGAGCCAAATAAACGCCGTCACCCCGTGTCTAATTTCTGAGGACACTGCTTAACGATTGGCAGACGATCTGGAGGCAACTTGCGTCAGCATACTCATCTTGCCGCGTGAACTCGGCCCACTGCTTCACCTTGAATCGCAGCACTATCGCCGAAACCTTCAAGCCAGTACACATCCGGCTCGCGCCGAAACCAGGTCATTTGCCGCTTGGCATAATTGCGATGAGCCTGCTGCGCAGCTGCGATCGCCTGCTCGCGCGTGATTTCGCCGCGAAGGGCTTGCACTGCTTGCCGATAACCTAACGAAGACAAGGGCCAGGCTGCACTTCCATACTTGTCGAGAAGAAGCCGCGTTTCTTCTATAAGGCCGCCTTCAAACATTTTTCGTGCGCGCTGGTTAATTCGCTCATACAGCGCCTGCCGTTCAGGATTCAACCCCAGGCGAAGAATGCGAAACCCTGTCAATGGATCGCCCCCGCCCTCTCGCCACATATGGGTAATCTTCCGCCGCGCCGCCAGGCAAACTTCGATGGCCCTGATCACCTTGGGCACATCGTTGCTGTGAATTTTCTGTGCTGCTGCCGAGTCAAGACGGCGAAGAATGCGGTGAAGATATCTTGAACCACAGAGATCCCTACGCTCACGCAATCGCTCGCGCAGTTCCTCCGAGCGTTGCGGGCCGGGAAAAAGTCCTTCGAGCAGCGCGCGCAGATACAGTCCCGTTCCACCTACCACGATCGGCAATTTTCTGCGGTTATTGACTTCTTCCACCACCTGCCGTGCTTGCCTGGCATATTCACCGGCGGTGACGTGGGCAGCAGGCGAAACACAATCGAAAAGATGATGCGGAATACCTGATCGTTCTGAGCGCGTCGGCTTGGCCGTTCCAATCTCAAATTCCCGGTACATCGCGACCGAATCGCAATTCATGATCTCGCCGTCAAATTTTTCCGCCAATGCCAGTGCAAGCGCAGTTTTCCCGCTGGCTGTAGGTCCCAGTACGACCACCAGTAGCGGCTCGGTTTCAGGAGTTGCCACCTCAGCGCCAGCTCCAATGAATGGCATGCCAATAACGAACGAGGACAAGAATCAGCAGCAGAAGGGCGACAAGAAGCAGTCCGGAGGTTTCAGTTGCGTAGGCCGCGTGCCGGCGTTGCTTGCCGGCAGAATCCTTCTGGCGCCGGGGGTTCACGGAATAATTGTACGCCGCGAGTCGAAATTATGACTGGGACCAGGCCAAGCCCATTCCACAACACCGTCCCCGGGTGTAAACTCTTTCGTTCGCGCCGAAATGCGACGATCGTCAATCTTGATTCGGGGTTATCGTGAAAAAAAATATTGCGCTTCGTCTAGCCGCTATCTTTCTCTTTTGTATTTATTCTCTCCACACGTTCGCACAATCTTCGACGCCGGCAAAACCTCTTACGATTGAAGCCATCTTTGCTCCCGGCGGCTTGACCGGGCGCGGCCCGGAAGCGTTGGAATGGAGCCCCGACGGAACGAAGCTCTCTTACGTCCAGCGCGACGATAAAGGTGAAAATGGCGAACTCTGGTATGTCGATGCCGCTACCGGCAAAAAAGACGTTCTGGTCAGCGCGGCCAAACTGGCCTCGCTCGCGCCCGACTACAACAAGGTAAAAGACGAACGTGAGCGCGAGCGTCTTACGCGCTATCACGTCGCCGCCTATCTCTGGTCCCCGGACTCCAAGCACCTGATCTTCGACTCGCAGGGTCAGCTCTGGTTCTACGACCTTGCAACCAACACTGCCGTGCAGTTCACTTCCGCTTCCGACCCCAGCGGCGACCCCAAATTCTCTCCGGATGGCAACCATGTTGCTTATTACCGCAAACACAATCTCTACGTCCGGCCAATAAACGGCAAAGAAGAAAGGGAGCTTACGAAAGATAACAACGATAATCTGCTCAACGGCGAGGTCGACTGGGTCTATGCCGAAGAACTGGACGTCCGCAGCAATTATTTCTGGTCGCCCGACAGCAAGCAGATTGTCTTCTTGCACATGGATGAAACCAAGGTTCCTACTTACCCCATCGCAAATCTGATTCCGACGCATCCTACGGTAGACAATGAGAAGTACCCCAAAGTCAACGATCCGAATCCGGTCGTGAAATTGGGTGTCGTCGATCCGGATCACGGCAAGGTTCGCTGGATTTCCCTGACCAGCGACGAAGAGACATACATTCCGCGCTTTGGCTGGGTGCGTGACGGAATCGTTTGGGCGGAAGTTTTGAATCGCAATCAGGACCAGATGGATTTGTATTTCGTTGACACGAAATCCGGCAGATCGGCGAAGGTGCTCACGGAAAGCGCTCCCGACGCCTGGATCATTGCCAATGCCCATCTGGGTGACTACTTCAAAATCCTGAAATCCGGCGACCGCTTCACTTGGTCGAGCTGGCGCGACGGCCACACGCATTTGTACCTCTACAGCTTCGATAAAGAGAATCCGCTCGGCTCCGAGGCCAAGCTCGATCACCAGATCACCAAGGGCGACTTTGAAGTGCTCGGATTGGAGGGAATCGACGATTCCACTGGCACCATCTTTTTTTCATCCGACAAAGACGACCCGCGCCAGCGGCACATTTTTTCCATCAAGCTCGATGGAACTGGCTTGCAGCAGCTCACGCATGACGAGGGCCTTTCCTCCGGCAATTTCTCTGACGATGCCAAGCATTACATACTAACTTTTGCAGGTCCGACCACCGCCCCACGCATGACTCTTTGTGCAGTAGGCGGTTCCTGCTCTCCGGTGTGGCAGGCGCGTGACGACATTACCGAATACGGATTGCGCCCGCCGGCATTTTTGGAATTCAAAGCCGAAGACGGAACTACTCTTTACGGAAGGCTGCTGCTTCCCCCGGAACCTTCGGCAGGCGGCAAGATACCGGTGATCGTCAACATCTATGGCGGTCCGGCAGGACAAACTGTCCTGAAAGAGCCCCCCAGCGCCTTCGACGAAATTCTGTCGCGCAAGGGCTTCGCCATTTTCTCGGTCGACAATCGAGGGACCCCCGGACGCGACCGTAAATTTCAAACCGCCATTCGCCACGAGTTCGGCGCGATCGAACTCAAAGATCAGCTCACTGCTCTCGATCAGCTTTTCTCGCAGTATCCCCAGCTTGATCAAGACCGCGTTGCGATCTGGGGTTGGTCGAACGGTGGGTCAATGACGCTCTATGCTCTGACCCACTCCGACCGTTTCCGCGCCGGAGTGGCTGTGGCTCCGGTCACCGATCAGATCAACTACGACTCCATCTACACGGAGCGCTACATGGGGCAATTGAAGGACGATCGGAAGGGTTACGAGGGGTCGGACGTTAACAAAGACGCTGCCAATCTCCACGGGGCTTTGTTACTGGTGCACGGTACAGGAGACGACAACGTGCACTTTCAGAACAGCATGCAAATGATCGATGCTCTAATCAAAGCCGGCAAGCAGTTCCAGTTGATGATCTATCCGAACAAGACCCATAGCATCTCCGGAACAGACGCGCGCACGCACCTATTTCATATGATTGAGGACCATTTCGAGAGAGAGATGAGGTAGCGAACTGAGATTCTTATAGAGCGTCAGCCCGGCAGAACACCTGAAGGAGTGCCCTGACACGAAGCGTTGAACTATTTTTGTTTCCCTGACTTCCTGGGCGAATCCTTGGTGCCAGCTTCTTTGCCGGATCCTTCTTTGGCCGGCGTCTCCGCCTTGGTTTCCTTCTTCGCGTCCCCGCTTGCGCTCTCACTTGAGGAAGGCGCGCCGGACTTCTTTGCGTAGTCGGTTACGTACCACCCCGACCCTTTGAATTGGACCGCGGGCGGAGAAATCAGTTGTTTCACCCGGCCGCCGCACTCGGGGCACTTCTTTATCGGCTTGTCGGAAAATTTCTGGATCTTTTCAAAGCGGTGACCGCATTTTTCACACTGATATTCGTAAAGTGGCATGAGTGATGGTCGAAATTGTTTCTTCGATTCTAGGGTGGGGATTCAATCGCGTCAATTGTGGGGCGGAAACAATCGCCGCGCCTTGCGCTGCCGGGGCGAATTCGCCTGCCTGCGTGCGATATGTGAGCCGGCCCCGTCGCTGCCTCTTCGATCCCGTGGAGTGTTAGACTCCGCCCATGAAGGATTTGCACCAGCCGATGCCGATCCCTCGGCATCAGGCCGCTCACTCGACCGAGCCGACCCTCTATATC
>JASIEN010000787.1 GCA_030045935.1 Candidatus Sulfotelmatobacter sp. | reverse complement strand
ATAACCGCTCCCGGCGACACGCTGTTGACCTGAACTCCATCTTTGATGCCTTGCTCTGCGAATGCTTTGGCAAGCGCATTAATGGCTGCGTTGACCGCTGCAACTGCGGCGTAGGCTGGTTTGGGCGCAAAGGCTGCGCTGCCCGACATGAACACGACAGACCCATTCGAAGCTTTCAGGGCATCCCACGCGCGTATCGTCAAACGGCGCGCGCCATGGAACTTGAGAGCCATTCCGTCATCCCATTGCGCATCCGTCATCTCGAATAAGTCAATCTGCGGTACTGCGCCCGCGATGTTGAGCAACGCGTCGATTCGGCCAAAGCGGTCGAGCACGCCTTGGACCACAGTGTCTGTGGATTGTGGTTCGCGTAGATCGAGATCGAAGATGATTGCCTGAGCGCCGGCTGATCTGACACGGGCTGAGGTGGTTTCCAGCTTGTTTTTGTCTCGTGCAACTAACACAACGGCCGAAAAATCGCGCGCGAGCCGAAGTGCCGTGGCCTGCCCGATACCTTGACTCGCGCCGGTTACAATAGCAACGGATTCTGTGGTGGCCATTTCGTCGCTTCTTCAATTAGAATTGTTTTCGCATAATTCCTTATCGCGATAGGCTTTCGCGCGCCGCCTCAAGGATCACCTCGATCACAACCTTCGGATCCGCATACATCGGAGTGTGGTCCACAGGATGGGGCCGGACTTTAGCGCCCATGCGGTCGGCCATGAAGCGCTGGGTCTTCGGGTTGATCATGCGATCTTCTTCCGCCACCAGATACCACGTCGGTTTTGTTTTCCATGCCGGCTTTGGAGCTGGCTCTTGAATGCACTGGACTGCAATGGGACGTTGTACGGCAGCCGCAATGCTCGCCTGATCGGCAGAAGCTTTGTGCGCAAGTGCCCGACGAAAAGCATCCTCCGGCATCCAAACCAAGTTATGAGAGTCGGGGACCATCTTCGGCTGCTCCGGGCTCGCTTCGTCATGATAAAAAACCTTCGCGACGGTTTCGCCTTCGTCGGGCGCGAGGGCCGTGATGTAGACCAGTGACTTGACCCGGTCTTCCCGCGTCGTGGCGATCACGGCGCCAGAGTAGGCGTGTCCCACCAGGACGACCGGCCCACTGGTCCGTTCCAAAGCGCGGCTCAAGGCGGCAGCGTCGTCGCTTAAAGAAGTCATCGGGATCGGCGCGCACATGACCTGAAAACCATGCTGTTGCAAGGGCACAATGACATTGCCCCAACACGAGCCGTCAGCCCATGCTGCATGCACCAGCACAATGGTTGAGTTCTCGGGAGATTTACTTGTCTTGGAAGATTGCGGATTTTTGGCAGCTTGCGCGCTGTTTTGTGCTCGTACTAATTCCGTTAAAAACCCATCGACTGCGATTTCTAGAGATGCGGCTGTGAGCGCACCAAGAAATTTACGTCGTTCCATAACCTTCCTCTTCGTTCCGATCGCCTTTTCCAATTAACTTGTTGCCATCACGTTTTGCTCGCGCCAATACCATTTGCGCCGAGAAAATCTTTGATCGCAGTAGCAATTTCCACGACGTGTGTCTCAATCGCGAAATGTCCGGTATCGAGGAATTGAACCTGAGCGTTCGGCAGGTCTTTGCGAAATGCATCCGCTCCCGCGGGAATGAAAAAAGGATCGTTCTTGCCCCAGATCGCCAAAAACGGCGGCTTCGACTTCCGGAAATATTCCTGGAATTTTGGATAGAGCTTCACGTTTGACGCGTAATCGAGGAACAGATCCAATTGGATCTCTTTGTTTCCCGGACGTTCGAGGAGCGCCGTATCCAGTGTGTACGTCTCCGGTGGAACACTCTCCGGATTGGCTACACCGTGCGTGTATTGCCAGCGTGTTCCACCCGCGGTCAAGATACTTTGGCGGAGTATGGCCCGGTTTTCTGGAGTAGGTTCGGCCCAATACTTTCGGATCGGCCCCCAGGCATTGCCAAGTCCTTCTTCGTAGGCATTTCCATTTTGCGAGACGATCGCTGTGACTCGTTCAGGATGCGTGATCGCCAGACGAAAACCGGTCGGCGCACCGTAGTCGAACACATAGATTGCGTAACGGTTGATCTTGAGGGCTTGCGTGAATGCGTCGATCGTGAAAGCCAGCCGATCGAAGGAGTAAGAATAGTTCCGCTCGGGCGACACGTCGGTGAATCCGAACCCGGGGAGGTCTGGCGCGATCACACGGTAATCATCGGCCAGGCGTGGAATCAGTTCACGGAACATGAACGACGAGGTTGGAAACCCGTGCAATAAGAGGACGACTGGAGCATCTACAGCACCGGCGGCGCGATAAAATACCTGCACGCCGTCGGCTTCAATCCTGTGAATGGAGGTCGTGGGGACGCCGAATTGGGCATCCTCTTCATTCGATACTGCTCCTTTTACCGCCCGTAACGTCGCGCCAGTCATAAAACCATCTCCTCAATTCTTTGACTAACATCTCTCTCGCACACGGGGCCTGGCTCAAAACTTGTCGAGCTTGGCCACGCCAAATACAGCATGAAATCGCTCACAATAAATGACTACCGTGTCGTATCTGCTCAGGTCTGCCGAATCGGGGAGATCGTAGTTTTGGTCTCCCTGGTTTGCTTTCAACAGGCCAAGTTCAACACTATTCAGCTCGCCCTTTACAAAGTCCTGTCTAAGGCCCTCGTCAGCGCTTTGAGCAAGTACAACGTGGACGTCCGGACCATTCGAAGTCGTAAAATTCGTAAGCCGGAGGTCCCGCTTGCCGTCGGGTGCTTGATAAATCGACGCGCGCCCACTCGTCGGATGCGCCCGACCGGCCAATAAGCCCGTATACAGAGGTTGAGAATCAGCGCTCGTACCAACCGGGGCGGGCTCGTTGACTTTCACGTTGACCCAAAGCTTTTCGGGACGAAAAGCCCACCAGGCAGCTATGAGGACAGGCAGTCCGATGCCTACCACGATCCACTTCCGGTGTGAAAGCCAGGAAATTGCACGGCCACTCATGATTCACTTCCTTCAAATGCTCAGATTAGCCCGTTAAAGGCCTGGTCACTTTTACGAGCGATCCCTATGTCTCGCGCTAGAACTTCTCCAGCGGTGCCGCGCCAAAATTCGCGTTAAAACGTTCGCAGTAGATCGAAACCGTTTGGAACTTAGCGAGGTCCGTACCCGCGGGAATCTCGTAGTTCTGGTCGCCTTCATTCCCTTTAAGGTTCCCCAGTTCTATTCGCGGAGTGTTGTTTTTGAGGAAGTTCGCGTCGTCGTCAGCGTCCTTCGCCGCGATCAAAATCACATGGACATCGGGCCCATTGGAGGTCTTGAAGTTCGTGAAACGAAGAACCAATTTTCCGTCCGCTTCCTGGTAAACGGTGGCTCTTCCTGAAGTCTTGTGGACTTTGCCGTGGAAGGTGCCAGTCGCGAGGGTCTTGGCTGCGTTATCGCTCTTTGAGTTCTCCTGCGCACTCGCCGGGAGCTGCGCTCCGAACGCTATTGTCAGCAGAACAATCGCCGGTGCTAGTTTGATTCTGGAGGGCATTGCGTCGTCTCCTTCTTGGCGTGTCTTGAGTAGCCCAGGCCGCAATCCTTTGGGCAGGTCAGAGGCCAAAGAGGCAAGCTCGTGCAAATAGAGCACGGCCACTGCAAATCCTTCTGGCCGTTGAATTTCTTAGAAAGGAGTCCAACACGTCTCGCACCGTCGCTGTCAAATCTCCGACGGATATCCGACGCTGACGGATTTTAGACGGTTGCGTCGGGTGATGTTTACCAGCAAGGGCGGATCTTAGTCGCCGGCCAAGCGGCGCTGGGTTTTCTCAAGAACTGATTCAGGCCGATCGATACGAAGTTTCTTCATCCGGTAAATTAATGATGTCCGCTTCATTCCCAAGCGCGCAGCTGCTGCACTGATCACCCAGTTGCTGGCTTCGAGTGCGCGCAGGATTTGGTCTCGCTCGACCTCGGCAAGGCCGTTCATGGGGACAACACGTTCTTTGTTGAGGGGGAATGGTTCCAACTCGGACGCTGGCGCGCGCAGCACCGACTGTGGTGAGAGGATCACGGCCCGTTCAATGAAGTTTTGTAATTCTCGGACGTTTCCGGGCCACTGGTATCGCACCAGGGCATCCATCGTGTCCGGAGGGATCACATCAATTCGCTTGTTCATGCGTTGAGCGTAGAACACTGTGAAGTGCCGCACCAATCTAGGAATATCGTCCGCACGCTGGCGAAGGGCCGGGACCTGAATCGGAAATACCTTCAGACGATAGTAAAGGTCTTCGCGAAAGGTTCCTTGTTTGACCCTGGCGGGCAGATCACGATGCGTGGCTGCGATAAGGCGCACGTCAACCTTATGTGTGCGGTTGCTGCCGAGCCTCTCGAATTCCTGCTCTTGCAGAACACGCAGCAGCTTCGCCTGAAGCTCGAGAGGTATGTCGCCGACCTCGTCCAGAAAAAGCGTACCTTTGTCGGCGAGTTCAAACCGTCCGGTTTTTTGCGCAATGGCCCCCGTGAACGCTCCTTTTTCATGGCCAAAAAGTTCACTCTCCAGTAGTCCAAGAGGGATCGCGGCGCAGTTCAACTTCACGAACGCCTTTTCACTGCGACTGCTCAATTTATGGATCGCACGCGCAACAAGTTCTTTTCCTGTGCCCGTCTCTCCCGAAATCAGGACGCTGGCGTCAGTGGGCGCCACGACAGACACCATGCTCAATGTAGTCTTCAACGCCGGGCTCTCTCCGACGACTTCTCCCAGCTGTGCGCGAATCTCCTCCTCAAGGTAGATTCTCTGTTTCGTTTCTTTGTCCCGATCCTTCGTCGCCTTTTCGTACTCCAACGTGTTTTCAACTGCAATCGCAACCTGCCGGGCCACCTGCTCGAGCAACATGACATCGTCTTTTCCAAAAGCGCCCTCCGAACGCCGACAGAGCATCAAAACACCAAGCACCCGGTCGCGCCCGATGAGCGGAAGATAACAACCAGTCTTAAGACCTTCCTCGACCACGTGTCTATAAATAACTCGGCCCTCGGAGTTCCCATAAATTTCAGGATCTTCGCGGACCTGTTCGAAGCTGTCGATCCTCAAGCTCTTGCCCGTCCGCAACACCTGACCTGAGATAGAGCTATTCATTGGCACGAGCGACCCCTCGCGGTAGGGTCCTCTCACATTAGGATTGTGAAGAATATTCACGCGTAAGGCGCCGCTCTCGGAATCGGGCAATAGTAAGGCGGACACATCACATTGCATTACCTTGAAGAGATTCGTCGAAAGCGCCTGCACCATTTGCCGGAGGTCTAGCCTAGATGTCACGCTGCTTGTGATTTCCAGAAGCAATCGCAGCCGATCGCGTTCGCGCTGCAGCGCTTGTTCGTTTAGGTGGCGCTCAATTGCTATACCGGTGATGTGGCTGGCGTCTTCGATCAACTGCAGATCTTTTACAGAGGGGCTGCGTGGCTCACGATAGTTAATTGAAAAAGTGCCGAGGACCTTGCCCTCGCTGGTGAACAACGGGCGCGACCAAACGGAGCGAATTCCGTAAGGCGAAAGCCGATCACGATAGAGGTCCCACGCAGGGTCGGTAAGAATGTCGGTTATATACACCGGCTCGCGCTGATAAACCGCGGTGCCGCAGGAGCCACCTTGCGGACCAATCACCATCCGCCCCACCTGAGAGATAAAACCGGGAAGCCCGGGAGCCGCGGCGCAATAAAGCTCTTTTCCCTTCTCATCGGGCAGCCAAATCGTACAGAACATCCCGTTGGCGCGAGATTCCACCAACTGTGCAATATTCGCCAGAACTTCAGATAGTGGTGAACCGGCAAAAATCAATTTCTCCAGGTGGAGAACAGACGCGATCGAGAACAGCCCTACCTCATGTTCCGGCCTTCCGTCTCTTGATAGGATTTTTG
>JASIEN010000786.1 GCA_030045935.1 Candidatus Sulfotelmatobacter sp. | reverse complement strand
GGCAACCTAATTATGAGCAGTTTTTTCGGGGAAAATGGGTAACACTTTTTTGTTCTGAGTGATGGTGATCACTCCGTTTCTCTGTAACCAAGTTTCCACGGCCCGACGCCGAGCTGTTTCGACTTGGCGTTGATTGTGAACCGCCGAGACGGCGATGAGCGTCTGGGTCAGTTCGTTGATCCAATCGAAGATCTCCCTTCGCTTACGCAGAGTATACGCCTTCAAGGCCGGCCGTGCATCCTGAAGGACCCGGCAGGCGATGCGCCCCTCGAGGCAGTCGCGGGAGCGATGATTCAGTTCATGCGCCAGCACCTCCGCCCAGGCTTGCACTTGACACTCCGCGATCGGGCCGCCGGTGAGGATCTTCTTCCGCAAGGGAGTTTTCAGTTCCCGTACCGCACGTTCCATCCCCCCGTTGTAGGGCGCATAATGGGGCGGGGAGTTCAGCGGCATGACCAGGTAGCGGGCCAGCACCTCATCGACCGCCGCTTGATTGAGGTTGGAACCATTGTCGCGTTTCAGCACCAGCGGTGGCCCATGCCGCAAGAACAGTTGTTCCAGGTGAACAGCCACGCTTTCTCCTAAGAGGTGCTCTCCCACCCAGGGCGTGAACTTATAGCGCGAGGCGAGGTCTTGCACTTGATGCAGATGCTAAGTGTGGTGGGCGACCCTCGCCAACTCCGCGTCATCGAACGACCAGACCAGGCCGGGAATCTTCCAAGTGATGCGGCGTAATTGCGCCTGGTGTTGGTGGGCCAACTCCTCCCGCACCGCTCTGGCCAGCCCCTGCAGATCGCGCCGGGAGATCTGATCCTGGTGCTGCCGGTACAGCCTGCCCACTCCACGGCTGCGCTCCCGGCCATGCTTCAGTTGGCACAAGGCAACCTGCAACTCCTCCAGTGCCAACGGCGCCACCTTGTGGGGGCCCGGCTTCGAGAGGGCTGGCTGGCCCTGCTCGAGGCGGTGTTGCCAACGCCGCAAGCTCGCATAGGACAGCCCTATCGACTGGCAGAGGCGCGAGTACGGCCAGCCCACTTCTCGCTTCAGTTCGCTCAGCGTGATGACCATCATGGCGGCGCCCTCAGGCTTTTTTTTTATCCAGCTGCTCGAGCCGCTGACGGATCTGCTCCGTCTGTTCCAGCCCTTCGAGCTTCGCCTGCAACTCCCGTGTCTGACGCTCCAGGGCCTGCTTCTCCGCGTCGATCACCAGCGGCGGGCGCCCCGCTTCCCGATTGCCCAGCGCCTCCACCATCGCCGCCAAGGCCCGGCGCTCCCACTTGTAATAAGTCTTGCGGGAGATGCCCAGTTGCCGGGCCGCTTCCTGGGCGCTCAACAACCCGCTCCGCACCTGCATGATCAGCTGCGCCCGCTGCCGGGCTAAGGCTTGCTGTGGAGGGCTGGATTTCGGATCGTTCATGGCGGCATCCTCCCGCCCCGCGAGTTGCGTCTACTTGGCCGGTGGCGGCGCCTTCGGCTCTTGCAGCTTGACCAGCCGCTTCTCCAGTTTGGCCATCCGCCCCTTCTGCTGCAGGGCCTGGCGTGCCAGCAAGCGCTCCAGTTTGGGACTCAGCGCCGGTCCAGGTTCCAGGCGGGTTTGCGACTCCAACGCTCTGAGCATCGCCGTGAGCGCCCGCTTCTCCCAGGCCGCCAGCACGGCCGCACTGATCGCCAGTTCTTGGCAGACTTCCCGCGGCCGCCGACGCTCCGTCCAGATCGACAGCACCGCTTGCGCTCGCTGCTGGGCATTGTACGGCAGCGGCTCCTTCTTGGTTTTGATTTCGCTGTTCATGGGCTCCTCCTTCCAGGTCGTAGATGACCTCTTGATGAGGTCGCGGTTCCTCTCCATCCACCAGCATCTTCACTTGCCCCTTCTCGGCACGGATGACCACCGACTGCTCGCCCATCCGCCCCACCATGTAGAAGGGACTGCGCGGCTGCCCTCGCAGCGCCAGCTCCAGCACATTGTCCTGAATGCCGCGCTCGATGACCTGGCGCAATTCCTGGGCAATGGCAAAGAAGCGATCGGCCGGACACAACCCCTCCAGGGACTGATGAGGCCGCCGATGGTTGTAGTGCTTCACCCACAGCCGAATCCGTTCGCAGGCCGACTCGAAGCTGTCAAACTGGGCGCGTTCCAGGAACTCTTCCCAGATGGTCTTCCAGAAGCGTTCGATCTTGCCCAGGGTCATGGGATGATGCGGCCGGCTCTTAATGTGGTGTACCCGATCCTTGCGCAGCTCTGCTTCGAAACGGGTGGTCCCACGCCAACTTGAGTACTGGCGGCCTTGGTCGGAGAGCATCTCTTTGGGCACGCCGTACTCCCCCACGGCCCGGCGGTACACCTCCAAGACGTGCTCCGCCGTCTGGCTGCGAAACACGTCCAGCCCCACCACGTAGCGGGAGTAGTCATCCAGGAAGCCAATCAGGTAGGCGTTCTTGCCCCCCAGGCGGAAGGTGAAGATATCGGTCTGCCACAGTTGGTTGGGTGTGGAACGCTCGAAGAAACGTGGCTTGGGGGGATTACGCTGAGGTTTGCGACGAGGTCTCTTGAGCAGTTGGTGCTCATGTAAGGTGCGGCGAACCGTCTCCCGGCTCACCGCCAGAAACCACATGCGCCGCAGGAACTGGCTGATTTTCTTGATTCCGAAGTCGGGATGCTGCCGCTTCAGTTCGACGAC
>JASIEN010000785.1 GCA_030045935.1 Candidatus Sulfotelmatobacter sp. | reverse complement strand
GCCGACTACATCATGCAGACCTCGCCCGAGCCGGTTCATTCCGCGGACGAGGAGAAATAGGCTTAGGTTTGTAAGAGCACGGCTTTAGATTTCGAGGCTGCCCTGAGCAACGCGGTGCAAAGCGAGGCGTGCCGAAGGGTGCCGAAATGGCCCCTGAATCGGCTTGGTGAACCGCAGTGGTGAATCGCCGCGTCGATGCGTTAAAGAGGAGAACGGGGCTTTAGCCCCTGCAGTGAGCCGCGAAGCGGGCAAAGATTACAGCCCACGGCGCAAGCCGTGGGTAGGAAACGGTGAAGAATCAAGCCCCGAAGGGGCGAAAGAAACCGGGAACTCGAGCATTCGGGTTCATTGAGGCGCATCAGCAGTATGGCAACCGCAGTTCACGAACCGCCACAAATCGATCTTGAGAAATTACCCAGCCACGGCAACGGGGGCTGGCGAAATCTGGTTCCCGCCGAAGGCGATCTTCGCAAGGTGAAGGACTACTCTCCTCCGCCAGCCAGCACCGGAATTTGGGTGGGACTGGCGGGTATCACGATGACTTTTGCCGCCTTCACCAGCGCCCTGGTGGTTCGCCAGGGAGCGGCGCACGACTGGCAGCACATCACCCTGCCTCCGGTGCTTTATCTCAACACGCTGATCATCATCGCGAGCAGCGTCACCCTCGAGGTTTCACGGCGACGCGTGGCAGTTTTTATGGGTGGCAGCACGCGAGAAGCCGGAACTGCAGCCCGATGGCTTTATCTGACGCTCCTTCTCGGCCTGCTTTTCGTAGCTGGTCAGACTTTCGCCTGGGTGCAGCTCAGGTCGCAAGGTTTCAAGCTGGCAACGAACATCAGCTATTCGTTTTTCTATGTTCTCACTGTCGCACATGCTCTCCACCTGACTGGCGGGCTGGGCGGAATGGTGCGGGTGATACGCAAGTTCAATCGGCAGGCCCTGAAGCGCAGTACTCTGGATGCGACTTCCCGCTACTGGCACTTCATGGGCGTGCTGTGGCTGTATCTGTTGCTTTTGCTTTGGATGAAGCTCTAACCCACCGATTGGGAGGCGACGTGAGCGAAGCCGATCTTTCCATTCACGCGCAGGTATCGCGAGAACACGCGAACGCAACAATGGCAGAGCCTGCATTTTCGATTCCTGCCAAAAAAATGGCGATGTGGCTGTTCATCATCGCCGACACGGCAACTTTCACCGGCTGCCTGTTCGCCTACGGATTCACCCGCAATGGCACTCCCAATTGGCCGCGGCCTTTTGAGAGCTACACCAACGCCGCGATCATGACTTTCATTCTGCTCACCAGCAGCTTGACCATGCTGGTCGCCATTCGCGAGGCGCTCCTCGGCGAAAAGGGCAAAGCCTTTCGCTGGGTCATGATTACCGCCTTGCTCGGCGCTGTGTTCGCCGTTCTTCACATTCGCGAATGGATCGGTTTGATCGACAGGGGCATGACGATTTTTCACAACCCTTGGGGCACACCCTTGTTCGGCGCGTTTTTCTTTGGCATAACCGGGTTGCACCTGCTTCACGTCACCGGCGGTGTAATCGCCTTGGTCGCGGTTGGCATAAGTTACAACCGCGGGCGCTATCAAGCCGACGACATTGAGATCACCGGCTTGTACTGGCACTTCGTCGATCTGGTTTGGATGTTCGTGGTTCCACTGATGTATCTCTTGAATCTGTCGCATTAATGAGAAAGACACGCAGGAGCAAGTGACCATGGCTATGGCTACTGACACGCAGAAAAAAACTAGGGTACTCAGCAAGGACGTGACGGTTTATATCGTCCTCCTGATTCTCACGGTAATCCAGTTCGTCATCGGCAACCAGAACATCGGCGACTCGCAGAAGCTGCTCCGCATGTTGATCGTCGCCTTCATCGAAGGCGGCTTGGCGCTCCTGTTTTTTATGGACCTCGCCGATAACAAAGGCATGCGCTGGTTCATTTTCATTTTCGTTGTCGCCCTGATCCTGGGACTACAATATGGTTGGACGGACAGTTTTCGCGAACTCCATGGAGTTCGTTGGGCACTGCCCCCGCACTGAGCAACGGGTACCATGAAGCGATCAAGATCAATCTGGATTGTGGGAATCGTGTTGATCGGCCTTCTCGTTCTGCTGACTCCCATCCCCGCCTTTGCCCAAAGCTGCGCCCTCTGCTACACGCAAGCAGCCGGCTCCGGTTCGCGCATGATTCAGGCTTTGAAGAGCGGCATTCTCATCCTGATCGCCCCGCCAACCCTCATGACCGTAGGGCTGATTTTTGTCTGCTATCGCAAACGCAATCAGACGCGCATCGAGGGCGGCGAGCCATCATCAGGCGAATGGGGACAGGAGAAATCACACGACAGCAAGTTTCGCCAGGAGTGGTAGACTCCAAGCTGCTTCCGCTAGTACCCCGTCTCAAGAGACTCACAACACTCCCCTAAGGATCGCCTATGCGCCTCAAGTCCTGGGTGAAGGAAACCTTACTGCCCGCTCAGCGTGAAGTTCACTGTGATCTGCGTATCTACTTCCACTGCATTTCCGTTTAACAGGTAGGGGCGGTATTTCCACTGCTTCACAGCCTCTATTGCGGCTGGAGCCAGCATGGGATGACCCGATACCAGCTCCAGGCTCTCAACATCACCAGCCTTGCTGATGACTGCATGCAGCACGACCGTGCCCTGAATCCTGGCGTTTCGTGCCTCCGGCGGATAAGTGGGCTGAACCTTGCTGACGAGAAGCCCCTGGGCTATGCCTTGGGAAACCCTCACCCGTTGCCCAGCCGCGGGCGTCTGAGAAGAGGTGTTAAGTTTGGCCTCCACGCGGCCGCTCGTGCCAGCGCTTGCGGCCGCGTCTTCCACCACCGTGCCGTTGGTCAGACAAGTTGCCGCCTTCCCATCGGCGGATGCGCGTAGCGTGCCGCTCTCGTCCGCGCAAAACGCACGTTGGCCTGAACCAGGCAACGCCGGTTCGGCGAAGACGTGATAGTGGCTCGCATCGCAATCGGCAATGGTGAAGTTGTATCCGTCTCTCTTCCCGTTCGCCAACTGAGTATCGAAAATGTACCTGCGCTTTGGGTTCGGTGCATTGCTCCCGCCGGTCAATTCGGAAAAAGTGCAAGCAAAGTTGCCTTGGACAGCCTGAAATGACTTCTCGCCATTGATCACGCCGCGCATCGACCACATCACCGACTGTTCGTTCTGCCGCGCTTGATTCTCTTCCATCGCTTTTAAGAAACTCGGGTCTTCGAGCGGCAGTCGCGCGCCGAGCCTGACTTCGCTCAGACGCCACAAGTCTGCCTCCATCTTCATCGAGAAGACAAAGTTCACCAGTACCGGGAGATTCTGTTCTTTCCCTCCCTTGTACATGTGGGGCACAAGCTCAATTTCATCCACGTCGCCGTTCAAGTCGTCGCGTTCAACTGCGATCTCAAGCTTGTCATAGACTCCCGTGAGAGGCTCGGTAGTGGTCAAAAACGTGGAACCGGCATCGAAGGTCTTGATCTTGTCTTTCTCCGAAGCCGCCCCCAACGCCAGCATGGTTAACATCCTCGGACCATTTGGTCCATTCGACGTTGTCAGTTTGTCGAAGGT
>JASIEN010000784.1 GCA_030045935.1 Candidatus Sulfotelmatobacter sp. | reverse complement strand
TTCTGATTAGTCGCCCAAGCGGAAGCTGTCCAGAAACGGGCTTGTGGGAAGTCAACCAGATCGGTAACGATAAGTCGGCATGGCACCACGTTTCTGGCCGCACGGGAGTTCGGCCCGCATTAGAGGTCCCATGCTCGTTTCTCGTTCCTAGTCTCCCAGAAGCCGACTTCTGACCTACCTCCCCGCGTGCCGGCTTTCATTGCTGATTTGCTTGTCCGTCACGATAGCAAGCTTTTCTGCAAAGGCTTATCGACCAGGCGCTCCATCATCGAGTAGCTGGGATTGGATCGCTCGTGGACTTTGCCAGATGGGCGTAGAAGCTTTCCGCGTACCAAGCCGGCCGAGCACCAGCGTTGGCGACCCGCAAGGCTAATTGCGCAATGATGTGAGAGAACTGAGCAGCGGCAACGATGTCGACCGGCTGTGCGAGATCATCGGAGGGGGAATGATATCGCGTGTGGATCCATTCATTGAAAGTTTTCTCTTCCGCTGAGCCGGGCAGCCAGCCAAACTTGAACGCCAGCCCGGGTATGCCACGCCTCACGAAGCTGGCCTGATCGCTGCGAATGAAACGGTTTTCCGGAGGCTGCTTGTCGAACTGCACTTCGATGTCATTGAGTTGGGCCACAGCCCGGATATCGTTTCCCAGCGATGATTCGCCCAAGCCTTGCACTTCCAAATAATGCAAGGGGAACAAGGGCAGAAACATATCCATATTGATGGCCGCTACGATGCTATTGAGTTTGACTGTTGGATGCGCGACGAAATATTGCGAACCGAGCATGCCGCTCTCTTCTCCCGTCCAGGCGGCAAACAAGATTGATCTCCTTGGCTTCTCTGCCGACGCACTCAACTGCTTTGCAATTTCAATCAGCGAAGCGATTCCTGAAGCGTTATCCATGGCGCCGTTGTAAATATCGTCGCCATTTACCGGGCGCCCCACACCAAGGTGATCGAGGTGCGCAGAGAGAACAACATATTCACGCTTCAGTCGCGGATCGCCGCCGGGCAAGACGCCGATGATATTGGGGGAAGTGACTTGAGGCAGTTTCTTGATCACAATGCGAGCGTGATTGGTTCCGGCCAGCGGAAATTTCGGCAGTGGCTTTCCGGCGTTCGCCAGGGCAAGCAATTCATCGATGTTATGCCCGGAGCCTTCGAGAAATTTGTCGGCATGTGCAGGATTTATTGTCGCAGCAAACTTCAAGCCCCGTAGTTCGTTCAATTCCGGATCAGCCAGTACTAATGTGTTGCGTGGCCGGCTTGCCGTCATGCGTTCCCATGGGAGGCTAAGCTTCGGGTTAGCGATGTTTACAAATCCGATTGCGCCGGCTTTTTGCAGCGCCTTCCAACGTTCCGAGGAGGATTGATAATAAGTTGCGATCGGTCCGGGAACCGCAACCGGTTGTCCGCCGATGGCGACTGCGATCTTACCGCGTAAATCGAGGTCTTCGAATTCATTGAATCCCCGCTCCGGCACCGCGAAACCGTAGCCGACAAAAACCGCCTCGGCGTTGACCGGATCCCCGGCTTCTATGTGAGCGCTCAAAATCGCGTCTGTTCCGAGTTCGATCTCGGTCTCAGTTCCATTTCTTTCGAGCTTCCAGTCGGAAGCAGCTTCGTCGAGCTGAAGCGAATCGAAGGAAACTGATTGAAAGAAATTTTCGGTGCCTGCAGGTTGCAGTCCTGCCTGTTTGAACTGGTTCTCGACGTATTTAGCAGCGAGATTGAATCCCTCGGTGCCGGTCCCGCGCCCCTCGAGCTTGTCATCGGCGAGATACTGCACATGCGCCCACCAGCTCTTTCCCGCTGCATCCCAATCGGCGCCGGCAGAGCTTGCGAGGATAAAGCCGAGTAAGATACTCAACAGCAGCGACAATCTCGATTTCATGGGTCTCCTCTTTCACAGATTTGTGCGGGGCCGGAACCGATTGCCGCTCCGGCCCTCGGGCTTACTTACGATCAGTTCAGAAGATGATCTTGGCGGTCAGTTGGATTTGTCGTGGAGAAGAATCCCCACCCAGCCCCGACCCAAGAATGCTGGTCGGAGGAGAAACAGTCTGAATGATCTGGCCGAACTGGGCGTTGCTGATGTCTCCGACCGGCTGATCGAAATTCGGGTGATTCAGGATGTTATAAAAGTTCACCCCCACCACGAATTGCTCTCCTTCGCCCCAGCCCTTGATGGTAGTGCTCTTTAGAATACTCAAGTCTGTGGTGAAGAATCCGGGTCCGCGGAATTGATTGCGCCGCTGGGTCCCGAAGCCCGTGGTAGCGGGAGAAAAGTCCGCGGCGATCAAGCATGAACTGGTTGGATCCTGGCAGCTCGGCTGCGATCCGCCCAGATAGTTCGCAAACACAGTGCCGCCGTAGAGAGTGTTGGCCAGGGTTGCGGTGTCAGCGCTGTCGATCACGGTATAGGGCAGTCCAGTGCGGTAAAAGAATGTTCCCGAAAGGGACCACCCCGACAACAACGGTTTCGGGCCGCTCCTAATCAAGGAAGTGATCTCGGGAGTCCATATGTAGTTCGCAGCAAACCCCTGCCGGACATCGGCATCGTTATTTCCATAGTTCGAGTGAGGGTTCGATGGAATCTGAGGATACTGAATGCTTGGGTCCGTGTTGTAACTCCACGCCGTGAAGCCGTTATCGGAAACGTCATCCAGGGCGTGGCTGTAGGTATAGGTTGCGAGCGCCTGGAAACTGTGGCTGAAATTGTGGCGCGCTGAGAGCACCAGCCCGTTGTAATTCGAGGTGCCATCCGTCTGCAGTTCCGTTACCGAGGAGAACCTGGCATCGGGAACTGTGGCCGGCAGCCCTGCAAAATCAAGGGGCGCATACGCATTCAAGCTGGGATTGATGAAGACTTCGTGAATCCCGTGATTGCCCACGTAATTCGCGCTCACTGTCGTTTTGCTGTCAAACGAGTGTTCCACTTCCAGATTCCATTCCAGATAGGTTGGGTTTCTGGTATGTTCCTGCGCACCATAATAGGCTGGCGGCGAAAAACCGGGATCTGAGGCCCGCAGGGTCGCCAACGTAGCCCCCTGCGAGAAGCCGTTGAGAAATGTGGTGTTGTAGCCGCTGGCAGTGGCGAAAATGTTTCCCGTGACATTGGGGGATAAGGGAGCGCCTGCAACCGTGAATGCATTTACATTTGGTGTGTTCAAGGCGAACCCTTGCAGAATGCTCTGAGGAATGAAATCGCGGAAATTCCCTACGCCGCCGCGCACGACTGTGCTGCTACTGCCAAATGGCGACCAGGCAAATCCGAAGCGCGGTTCGAAGGCGAGCGGAGTGAGATTATAGAGGTTTTGGCTGAGTCCAGTTTCGATCACCTGATTGTACGGAATCGCCGGGTCGTGATCGGCGAGCTCAAAGGGTGTGCTCAGGCTCGCGAAGCAGTGGGTGCGGCAAGTTATATTCGACTCACGGTCGAAGCGCAGGGATCCTGTCAGCTTCAGATGTGGCGTGACCGCCCAATCGTCTTCCGCGTAAAAGCCGAGATCGTAAGCCGCGAACGGCTGGTGCAAGGCGTTGGGAAAAGATTGGGTGAAGTTGGTCACGCTGCCGTTATAAAAATCGTTTAGCGAAGCGGTTGCGGTTCCTGCGGTATTGCTTCCGTAAAAAAAGACGTTCAGGTCATCGCGGAGAAAGTCTTCGCCGAATTTCAAAATGTGCTTGCCGAAGGTGATCGAGAAGTTGTCGACAAGCTGATATTGAGTGATATGTCTACCAACGGGATGTTCCTGGTTCTGGCCCAGACTAGTGAAGCTCCCACCGGAGAACTTCAACTCAGTGGGGAACGCCTGCAGAGTAGCGGGGTAATTTGCCGGCCCGAAGAGAATCCCTGACCACTGGAATGCCGCCAGGAATTGATTCACCGCGCGGTTGCTGAAAGTATGAGTCTCGTTGAGCTGTCCTTGCCATTCAGGCTGAGGGCTCGTCTGGTTAAACACGGGGTTAATCGTGTTCGTGAAGGTGGCCTGTACGCCGTGATCTGTGAATACGTGCAGGAAAACCTGGTCCTTTGGACTTACGATGTGATCGATGCGCCACGCGAGCAGCCACTCCCCCGTGAAATTGCTTGGGATAGCCTGAAACTGCAGAGCGCAAGGGCCGCCCCCCGGCAATACGAAGCTGCCGCAACCGCCGCCGGGCAAGACGTTCTGCGCCCGGGCGATGCCGGGAGCGTTGTTGTAAAGAGAAAATATCTGGTTGTAAAAGGGAACGGAAGCGGAACTTACAGTTTGCAGGTTCGCCAGCGTGGCAGCCTCGAACTGCGCGCTGGGAACATTGACCGGCGTGGTGGTGGGCAGGACGATGCGCAATCCTTCATTGTTCACGAAGAAGAACGTGTGATTCTTCCAGATCGGTCCGCCGATCGAGGCCGCCCATTGATTGACATTGTCGAACGGGCGCGGAGTATTGCTTCTGACATTGAAGTAATCGTTGGCGTTCAAGCTGGAGCCATTCCAATCATAGATCGCATTTCCGTGAACCTGATTGCTCCCCGACTTGCTCACGAAGTTGACGTTCGACCCCACGAGCCGTCCGTAATTTCCCGAATATCCGTTGTTTACTACGGTTACGCTCTGCATCTCGTTGGCGCCAAGGCTGTTGTTCGTGGCACCGGACTTGTTGTTGTCGCCATAGCTGTTCAGATAGTCCATGCCGTTGATGGTGAACATGTTCGAATAGCCGGGCAGGCCGAAGACCGAGAAGTTTCCTCCCCCGTTCTGCGTGTTCATCACCGCACCGGGCGCCGTCTGCGCGATATAGGTCAAATCCTGCCCGGGGTTCGGCACCAAGTCGATCTGCTTCTCCTCATAGTTGGTGGAAATGTCAGCATTCTCTGTTTGCAGGGAGCTGGCCTCCAGGGTTACGTCCACGGAGGTTGTTGCCCCAAGCGTCAACTGCACGTTCGCGGTGGTTGATTGGCCCACCGTCACAATCACTGACTCTCGCGGGGAAGTAAAACCAGTCGCCGCGACAGTCAGCGTGTACGGACCAGGTGGAACGTAGTCAAAGTGAAACACTCCGTCTTCGTTAGTCGTGGCATTGAGGTTGAGCGATGTGGCCGGATTCTGGAGAGTCACCACCGCGTTGCGTACAACGGCTTTGCTGGGATCGACAACGGTTCCAGTGACGTATCCTGAAATGGTTGATTGCGCCAAAGAATTGGTCGCCGCAGCCAACAACAGAGACGTAATGATCCATATCGTGTGCTTCATAATTTTGTGCCCCCTTGTGGTCTTGTTCAGCAAGCATTGTTTGTGAGTGTTGTTCCGCAAAGGCCAGGTTCGATAAAGCCTAGTTTTTGTGAAGTCTTCCTCGGTACGCGGCTAAATCAATGTTCAGAAAGCAAGAAAGCCCGACCGCGAGAAAGATTTCGGCGTCGGGCTCCTGGATTCTTAGGTGGGGAGTTGAGTCTTTAGATCACATCCTCAACCTCCTCACTCCAAGCCGGTGCCGGGCGCTATTGCTACAACAGGCGTCTTTGGGTTTGAGATTCATTTGCTTCGCAACTTTATGCCGCAGGGCCAATTGAGATCGCCAGGCGCTCTCATTTCATTAAATATACCATAACGTCTATCATAATACTAGACATTACAAACTTTTGACAATTCGGTATTTGGCAAGCCAATTCGCGAAAGGTCCTGCTGAGGTGAATGAGAGGTCCGGCCCGGGCGGAAGTCGTCCATAAACGGGCTTAAAGGAAATCGGCCGGATCGATACCGTTAAGTCGGCATGGCACCAGCTCTGCGGAACCGATTGGCCCTAAGAAACTTGGCGCGATACCCGTTTGTCGTTCCTAATTTCCGCCAAGCCGACTTCTGGCACGTCCGAGCCGCGTGAGGCGGGTCCGTAGCAGCTTTCGTGATGCAAATCACCATTGGACGTGACCTAGCTCCTAGTAGGTTGTTACTGTTGCCGTCTAGTATCCCGCCATCTTGGAAAATTAGAAAACCCAGGAACTTCTGCACCTGACAAGGGGGTTGCCATGAAGAAGGTGGTTCTTTTCTTTCTAGCAGCGGTTCCAGTCACAGTTTTGCTCCTGGTAGCTGCAGTAAATCCACCTAGCGTATCGGCAGTTCCAAGCTACGCGCGGCAAACCGGTCTCGCTTGTAGCGGTTGCCATTATGCCCCTCCGGAATTGAATCCTGCGGGCAGGCGATTCAAATTAACCGGCTACGTCGACAGGGGCGACGAGACGAAGACCGTCAAGGCAGAGGGAGGTAAGTCACGCGCCCCTCTCGATCTTCTGGCTTCGCTGCCACTGTCTGTGATGCTTGAGGCGTCATATACGAATCTCAAGTCCCCCATACCATCCACCCAGAACGGTAACTTCGAGTTCCCTCAGGATATTTCGCTGTTCCTTTCGGGCGCGTGGACAAGCAAGGTAGGCAGCTTTCTGCAGGTGACTTACGACGTTCACGACACCTCATTCAGCATGGACAATACGGACATTCGCTACGCCAACAAGACGAAGCTGAGCGGCAGGGAACTCGTCTACGGTCTGGATTTGAATAACAATCCCACCGTCGAGGATCTGTGGAACGACACGCCGGCGTGGGGTTACCCGTGGATCGAGAGCGATTTTGCCCCTGTGCCCGGAGCGACTCCCATCATCAACGGTCCCTTGGCTCAGGACGTTGCTGGAATCGGCGCCTACGCCATGTGGAACAGCCACTTGTACCTGGACGTCGCCGCCTATCGCTCGGAACATGTGGGCGGAGCGCAACCGAATCCCGGCACCGGGTTCGCATACAACATTCGTGGCCTCGCTCCATATTGGCGCCTTGCGTGGCAACAGTCGGGCGCAAAGACGCAGTTTGAGCTGGGCACTTATGGAATGCATATGCACACTACGCCGGGAGCGATCACGGGCTTGGAAGACGAGTACACTGACGCGGCCGTAGACACTCAGATCGATCAAACTGTTTTCCGCAAGGATGTGGTTTCCCTCCGCGGCACTTTCATCCACGAGAATTCCGATTTGCTCTACACATTCTTCACGCTGGGCGCGGCAGCACGGGCGCCTCACCACCTCAACACGGTTATGGCCAATGCCGAGTACCACTACGGCAACCGGCTGACCGGCACATTTGGTTGGTTCGACACCAGCGGCACTTCTGATCCCACGCTTTTTGCGTCGGCTCCAATAAGCGGTTTCTTGAATGGAAACCCGCAGAGCGCCGGCTATATCGGGAACCTCTCCTATTGGCCCTGGCAGAACCTGCAGCTCGCGGCCCAATATACCGGTTACACCCGCTTCAACGGCGGCTCTACCAATTACGATGGCGCCGGCCGCAATGCCAGCTCAAACAATACGGTGTATCTCGACATCAAGTTCCTTTTCTAAATCGGAACATCGATAACTGCCTTATTCAGGAGAAAAAACTCGATGAAGCGCAAAACGTTGATGCTGATGGCTGTGATGACGGGATTTTGCATGGTGGCGTCGGCCGGCGATATAGAAGGCAAAGTTACAGGAATGAAGGGAAAGTCGGTTGTTTACGTCGATACCATTGCGGGCAAGACGTTTCCTGCCCCCAAAGATCAGCCGGTGGTGGACCAGAAAGGACTCGTCTTCGTACCCCACGTCATCGTCGTGCAGCAGGGAACGACGGTTCAGTTCCTCAATAGCGACACAGTGCAGCATAACGTTTTCTGGACCGCGATTGGTACCGACAAGAAATCTGGGAAGAATCTAGGAACGTGGCCGAAGGGCGAGAAGCGCCCTTACACGTTTGACAAGCCGGGCGTCGTACCGCTGCTGTGCAATGTTCATCCAGAAATGGCAGCTTACATCGTCGTTAGTCCAACTCCATATTTTGCGGAGACGGATGATAGCGGAAGCTACAAGATCAAGGACGTTCCCGACGGCAGCTACACCTTAACTGTGTGGCATGAGGGTGCCAAGAATCAATCGAAGCCGATCACAGTAACGGGCGGGGCAAAACAGGATTTCACACTAGGCAAATAAGGAAGTTGCGAACCGGGGAGAGAGGTGGTTGCTCCCCGTCTTGGAAGAAAAGATGACACGCCAGCTGATAATTGCCGCCACGACATTGGGTGTGGGACTAACGGCGAGCGCCGGCACAATCGGTGGGAAGGTCTCCGGTGTGAATGGCCCCTCAGCGGTATATCTGGAGGCGATTGCGGGAAAAACGTTTACGCCCCCAACGGCGAATCCGCTCATTGACCAACGCAGAATCATGTTCCGTCCCCGCGTGCTTGTCGTGCAGCAGGGTGCGACTGTGGAATTCCAAAACAGCGACCCAGTCGCCCATAACGTGTTTTGGACCAACATCAATGGCAATAAGAAGCTCGGCCACAGCCTCGGCACGTGGCCCCAGGGCCAGAAGCGCACATTCAAGTTTGAGGACCTGGGCGTCGTGCCGTTGCTGTGTGTCGTACACCCCGAGATGGCAGCTTTTATTGTCGTAGTGCCGACCCCCTATTTCGCAGTGACCGATAAGGAAGGAAATTTCAAAATCGAAAATGTCCCCGACGGCAGCTACACAGTGACTGCCTGGCATGAGGGCGCGAAAAATCAATCGAAGCCGGTAACCGTCAAAGGTGGCCAGGGCAATGCGGATTTCACCCTGAGTAAGTAAGGAGCGAACGCGAGCAGCGAGACTTGAATGATTTCGCTTCTCGCCTACTGCCTCGTTTTGTTTTGGGCCCACGAGTAACGGCTGAAGCGCCGCGATGCTGAAGCGATTCAAAAGCAAGAAAGTCGACGCGGATTGGTTGCACAGCAACTTCCCCTGCATGATGGCTTGCCCGGCGCATACCAACGCCGGGCGTTACGTGGGCCTCATCGCGGAAGGACGTTTTGAAGAGGCGTACAAGCTGGCACGCGATCCAAATCCCCTGGCGAGCATCTGCGGCCGAGTTTGTGCGCATCCCTGTGAAACAGCGTGCCGTCGCGGCGAGATCGACCGTCCGATTTCGATCCGTGCGCTGAAGCGATTTCTGACCGAGCAATTTGGGCCGGAGTCGAAGAGCCCAATCGACGTAAATGAAGGGCGTGGGCAGAAAACGCTGCCGTTCAAAGTTGCCGTCGTCGGAGGCGGACCGGTGGGATTATCGGCTGCGCACGATCTCGCTCTGATGGGATATGCGGTCACCATTTTCGAAGCTGCCCCCGTCGCAGGAGGAATGCTCTACTTAGGTATTCCCGAGTATCGCCTGCCCCGTAATGTGGTGGAAGCGCAAGTGCGCGAGATTCTGGAAACTGGCGACATCACTCTCAAGCTGAATCAGGCCGCCGGTCGCGACTTCACGATCTCCGACCTGCGAAGGCTGGGCTTCGACGCGGTTCTGGTCGCGGTGGGTGCGCATCGCAGCCGCGATCTTGCCATTCCGGGAGTCGATCTCGACGGAGTTCACAA
>JASIEN010000067.1 GCA_030045935.1 Candidatus Sulfotelmatobacter sp. | reverse complement strand
ATCATGCCGTACATCACGGCGTCGATTATCCTTCAACTGTTAACGGTCGTGTATGAGCCGCTGGCCAAGCTGCAAAAGGAGGGTGAGCTGGGCCGCAAGAAAATCACTGAATGGACCCGTTACCTCACGATTATCCTAAGCGCGATTCAATCGTTCGGTATCGCCATCGGGCTGCAGAAGGCGGGCGACTTTGTGCTCACGCCGGGCCCCGGCTTCATCTTTATGACCATGCTGACGCTTACGGCGGGCAGCACGTTCATCATGTGGCTGGGCGAGCAGATTACCGACCGCGGCATCGGCAACGGCATGTCACTGCTGATTTTTGCCGGCATCGTAGTTGGCCTCCCGCGCGGCGTGCAGGACCTGTTTGATAAAGCTAAGAACACGACTTGGGGCGCTATGACCTTCCCGCTTATGGTTGGGCTGGTTATCTTCATGATCGCCGTGGTCGCGTTTATTGTGTATGTGGAGCGCAGCGAGCGGCGCATTCCTGTGCAATACGCCAAGCGCGTTGTCGGACGCAAGGTCATGGGCGGGCAGTCAACGCATCTTCCCCTGCGCGTGAATGCGGGCGGAGTCATGCCCGTCATCTTTGCCTCCTCGATCCTCACGCTGCCGCAAACGGTGGGCTACGGACTGAAAAACAGCCGCTATTTCGGCGACCTGTTTCGCGCGCTCGGCTGGGGCGAGCCGCTCTACACGCTGCTGTACGCTGTCGGCATTATTTTCTTTGCCTATTTCTACGTCTCGATCGTGTTCAATCCGAGCGAGGTCGCAGACAATATGCGCAAATACGGTGGGTTCATTCCCGGCATTCGTCCCGGCAGGCGGACTGCGGACTATATCAATGAGGTCCTGACACGCATCACGCTGGTGGGAGCGCTTTACCTCATCATCATTTCCTTCATTCCGGAGTGGATGATCGCAGGTATTCACCTGAACCACTTGCCGGTGTGGCTGGGCGGATCGCTGTTTGAAAGACTCCCGGTATGGATGACGAACGGCTTGGGAGTGAACTTTTATTTCGGTGGCACGTCGCTGCTGATTGTCGTGGGGGTAGCGATGGATACGGTGACGCAGATCGAGGCGCAGTTGATCATGCGCCATTACGATGGTTTCACACCGCGCAGCGGACGCATTCGCGGGCGGCGCAACTGGTCATAGGGAATTTGGTAATCGTGTAAGGCTCTCGCAGTCAGACTGGGGTGGAAAGGCTTCAGGTTCGCTGATGGCGCAGGAGATCTCGCGCGATGTAGGTCCCGTGGTATTGCTTGGCCCGCCGGGCGCCGGCAAAGGTACCCAGGCCAAGCGCATCATGGAAAAGTATTTGATTCCGCAGATTTCGACAGGCGACATTCTGCGGTACAACGTGGCCCAGGGAACTGAGCTTGGGCTGAGGGCCAAGGCAGTCATGGCCCGGGGCGAGCTGGTTTCTGACGACTTGATGTATCCCATGGTCCGGCAAAGGCTGAGCCAGCCGGACTGCAAGCGTGGCTATGTTCTGGATGGATTTCCGCGAACGGCGGCACAGGCGCAATGGCTCGACGCCCTGCTCGAAGATAAGCTCTTTGAAAACTCACGGCCGACCCAGTCCTGGCCAATTGTGATCCTGTTGGAAGTGGATTATAATCAGTTATTGCTCCGGATCACTGGACGACGTTCTTGTCCTACCTGTGGGCGGATTTATAACGTCCACTTCCAGCCGCCCCGAAACGATGAAATTTGCGATTTGGACGGGACGAAGCTGGTCACCCGAAACGACGATCGGTTGGAAGTGATTCAGCCGCGTTTGACGGCATATCAGGAGCAGACTGCGCCCGTGGTGGACTACTACAAGCGCAGCGGCAGGCTGGTTTCAGTGAACGGTGATCTGCCCATGGACGAAGTGACTGGGCAGATTATAAAGGTTCTCGAGACCGTCGTTCATAATTATTGAGCACGGGCTGTTAGCTTCGGGCATGGCCATTGTTTGCAAGTCGGCGGCAGAGATTGAACGCATGCGGCAGAGCGGCCGCATTGTACGCCAGGTTTTAGATCACGTACGTTCGCTGGTCAAGCCGGGCGTGACCACGATGGACCTTGAGCGCGCGGCCGAGAGAAAGATTTCCGAACTGGGAGCCAAGCCGGCGTTCAAGGGATATTACGATTATCCCTGCGTGCTGTGCACGTCAGTAAACGATGAGATCGTGCACGGCATTCCGTCGGAAAAGCGCACGCTGAAAGCAGGCGACATTGTTTCGATCGATTGTGGCGTAGTTTTGGATGGCTACTACGGCGATGCTGCTATTACCGTTCCGGTCGGCGAGAAGGTAGATCCGGAATTGCAAAAGTTGCTTAAGGTGACCGAAGAATCGCTATACCGCGGAATCGATCAGGCGCGAGTAGGCAATTCGATCGGCGATGTCGGAGCCGCGGTGCAGGAGCACGTGGAGGCTGCGGGGTTCAGCGTGGTACGCGAGTTCGTGGGGCATGGCATCGGCACCCGCCTGCACGAAGAACCGCAGATACCCAACTTCGGTTCGCGCGGCCACGGTGCGAAACTGCGCGAAGGCATGGTGTTGGCGATCGAGCCGATGGTGAATTCCGGAAGGCCGGACGCAAAAGTCCTGGGCGACAAATGGACTGCAGTAACGGTCGATGGTAGCTTCAGCGCCCATTTCGAACATTGCGTCGCGGTAACGAAAGATGGGCCGGTGATTTTGACGCAGTAGAGCTTTCAGCTATTAGCTCTTGGCTTTTAGCTAGGAGCCAAGAGCTAAAGGCTAACAGCCCAAAAGCACGAGCTCTTAAGGAGTCGATGAGTAAGGAAGACGCGATTAAGTTGAGGCGTTTGGCGGGCGTGAGCGAAGCGGGGGCCCGCTGCCGAAATCCCGAGCGTTTTGTGCGAGGGATCTCCGAGTTAAGAATACAAGGAGCGAATGAGTAAGGAAGACGCTATAGAAGTCATGGCAACGGTCCTGGAACCGCTGCCCAACGCCATGTTCAAAGTGGAGTTGGAAAACAAGCATCAGGTGCTGGCGCATGTCTCCGGCAAGATGCGCAAGAATTTTATTCGTAT
>JASIEN010000783.1 GCA_030045935.1 Candidatus Sulfotelmatobacter sp. | reverse complement strand
TTCTGCCTTCGCCTGCTGATCGTTTGCACCATCGCTGCCGCTCGCCCCATCCGTCCCGGCTGCATTTTGCGGTTTTTCTGAGCCGGCTGCCTTCTTCGGAGCGATCAATATCTCGCTCAGTTTGATTGACTCCGGCTGCTCTAGCTCGCTCTTATGGTCGTCGTAGAACTGCTGTTCTTCGTCCTTCGTGGGGTTTAGGTGAGAACCCACTTCTTCCCCGATCACCTTCTGCGTGATGATCTGGTTGCGCATGTTCTGCTTGAAATCTTCGTAAGAGATGCCCTGGGCTGTCGCCGCTTTTTCCAGATCCTCCATCGTGTCCAGCTTCATGTCTTTGCGCATCTGGTCGAGCCGCTTGATCAGATCGGTATCGCCGGTAATCCCAAGGTCCTTGCCTTTTTCCAGCAGAAGCTGCTGGTCGATCAGATCGCGCAACACATCTTTTTCCCGCTCCGCATAGAGTTTGTCTGCACTCGCGGCATCCTGCTGTTTTACCTCGTCCCTGAGCTGGTCCTTGCTGCGTTCGAATTCCGACAGGGTAATGATCTGATTATTAACGCGTGCGATAATCTCTTCCACCACCGACTGACCCCCAGCAAACGCTGGAAAGCACGCCACAGCAATGAGAATCAAAGAAAATTTCTTCATAGGAAAAATGCGGGCCACCAAGCCGGCATTACGTTCCGGGAAATTCCCGGAATCTGTTGGATATTTTACTACGCCGAGCCGTGGAGCTTCGGACCGGCGTGAATTCGCTGTGCCTGCACATACAAACTACTATAGAGGGAATCGGTGGGTGGAATCCTTTTATGCAGTTCTTACAAAACAGAGCGCAGTCATATCCTGTGGCACCACCGGCTCGCAAGTGAAGTCGGCTACTGCCTTCAGAATTTTGTCAGAAACCGTCTGGGCGCTCGCAGAACGCTCGTTCCAAAAGATCTTTTTTATCCGCTCCAGGCCGAATTCGGGATCGTCGCCGTTCTGTTCCTTGCACTTGGCCTCGACCACGCCTTTGGAAACCACCAGAAGAACCGCCCCCGGCGCAATCGCGGCCGTAGGCGCGTCGGCCGTAGCGTGCGAGAAAAGTCCCAGCGGCAATCCCGTGGAAGATAGTTCGGAAATGTCTGTCTGGTCCCGCAAGAGGCCCGGCGTGTGCCCGGCATTGCAGTAACACAATGTGCCGAATCGCTCGTGATAGCAGGCAACGAAAGCCGGGCATGGGTGGACTCCACGGGCCGCTTCCATCAGCCCGCGATTCAGCCGCAGGCAGAGGGTGGACATCGCGTCCGCCTCGTTTACATCGAAATCAGAGAAAAGCTCGGTGCCTGACGCACGGAAAACTTCCTGTGCCGTAGAGAGAAGGTTTGTATTCTTTTCGCGCGGTCCAGCAACATCGAGCAAACCAAATAGTATTCGCTCATTAACCCGCAGCGCATCGTAGAAATCTCCCGCCACCCGTTTGCCATACCGGGCGGCCGCTATCTCCGCCCCGATTATTTTCGGAAACTCGCCCGCAACCGGCTCAATCACCGCCAAGGTCAGCGAGCTGCTCGATCTAAAGAGAGGAGTCACAGGACTAGACAGCCGAAGCTAGCACAACGTCTTGGACTAGGCAATCAATAAAAGCGCGGTTGGCTGGGAGTCTACTTTTTTGCGCTCTTTGCGCAATTTCTTAGCCTGCCCTGAGCGAAAGCGACCGAATAGGCGAACTTGGCGGTTCAAGATTTTCAGAAAAAGGACAGTGCCGACAGCAGGAAAAAGTTCAGCTACCTACTCCCCGTACTTGTCGGTCAAATATTTGGCTAACTCCGACTGCAGCTGCCCGTAATCGGAGTGAATAACGGAACGCAGCGCCGCTTCTGTCGAACTGCCTTCCGAAAGACGCTGCAGAATGCGCTGAATGTCGCTCATCCCATACGCATCATTAATATACGAGACCACGGCCAGCGACTCCGCATAAGCCACGTAGGCCTCAACTGATGAGAATCGCATAAAGCTGCCTTCCATGGCGTTGAGCGGAATGTTTCTTTCCGACTTGAAAAGCCTTGCCAGTTGGGCGCCATCACTACCTAACGACTTTGGCTCGAGAAATTGCGCAATTCCCTCGTGCAACCAGGTTGGGCATCGTCCCGCCGAGAGTTGGTTGATGAACGAGTGCGCCAACTCATGCTTTAATATCCGCGCCAACTCAGACGTCATAGAATTCAGGCCGCTGATCGGTATGCGCAGCTTGCCATCATTGAGGGCGCCGGTCCATGACGGCGCGCGGGTAACATCGAAAAAAGCCTGTTCCGTATACAAGGTGACCTGAATGCTGTCATGCGGTGGCGCGCCAAGATCACGCGCGAGATCGTCGTAGTCCGTCTCTAGCGCCGCCAGAATCTGGCCTCGAAACATCTCCGAAGTCTGTTTGCCCTCGTAGTGCAGGACGAAATGGCTGCTCTCGCGCTGCGCAAAATCGCCCTCCGCATTCTGCTCGCGTTGGGCCTTATCTAGGAATTGCTGTACCGCGGCATCAGGCCTCAACTCCAATGATCTTTTCCAGGAAGCAATCGCTTCCTTTGTCTGGCCGCACGCCTGCTGCGCATAGCCAAGGATCGTATACGCATCCGCCGACTGTGGCGCCGCGCTGACTGCCCGCCGGGCATACGTGAGAGCTTCTGCGGCATTTCCCGTCCGCACCAGCAGAGAAGCGTAATAAGTAAGAACGGTCGCGTTTTCCGGTTGGAACCGAAGCGCACTCTCGAAATACAGCCGTGCCGCATCGATGTTCCCATGCTCAAATTCAAACTTTCCGGCAACAAAATTCCCTGCGGCGCTTAATTCAGCGCTTCCTTTTTCTTCCAGCTTTGCCAGAGCATCGGCGTCAACTTTTCCATCCTTTACCATGCCCTTGAACAGGTCGGCTTCATTTGCCAGGCTGCTGGCAGGAACGAATTGCGGCAGTTCGGTGAGCTTTCCCGAACTGCCCGAGGAACCAGTTGGAATGGGTGCGCCGCCAGCCTCAATGCGATCTACGGCGCTTTTTGGGATGGCATAGGTGTCGTCCCCAATGTCATATTCGTACCGGTTGCCCTTCTCCCGCACGTGGTCGGCAAGGATGGTGCGCCCGTTCTTAAGATGGATGGTGTCAGCTGACGCCGGAATCCCCGCCAGCATCACACAAAATGCAAGGATAGTGACATGAAGCCGCATTCGAGCGCATTCTAGCAACGGTGAGGGCGTCTACCCACGTGACCAAAGTACCGTCAGGTACAAGCAAAGCGGGCATCGCATCTGTCATTGTCATCCTGGCGCTTTTCTCTGCGGCCAACGCGCAAAATACATCCCAATCACCCACGATGTCGCCCGCGACTGGCCCCGCTGAGTCGGTTTACGTGCAACTGGGCAGTGTCGACCTCGACCCCAACCGCGTCTTCAAAGTTCGCGATGCAGCACTCGATCGCTCTTCCATTCACATCAGTCTTGAAGACGGGACCATCGCTTTCACCAAAGATGTTTTGGGCAAAATCACTGGCGCTTTTTTTGAAGGCGACGGTGAAGTTCTCCTGGAGCCGCCCAACGATGTCGAGCGCCGTTCAATGAGCCTCTTTACAGGCATGGCGATCCTCGAGGAGCAATTCTCGACCGCCTATTTCCGCTTCAACGATGATTCCGCCGCACAGTTGCAATCGGGCCTGAGAACGCCTGAGGAACCCCAAGCGTTTGTTGAGCGCTGGGACCAAACTGCCCGCAACCTGGCACAAATCGATGCCATGCGCTTGCTTGCAAGTTTCAGCACCTTGCTGCCGAACGCCGGCCCAACATCTGGCAAGGAAGCCATACCTCAACCGGCAATCGACCCCGGCGACCGTATGCTGCATGTCCGTCTACAGGGAAACACTCTTGGTGTCTTCGACATCTATTACGATTCGACATCGGCCGAAGAAGTTGAAGTCGGTCAGTTCACCAACGGGGAAAACGGAGCACAGTTCTTCAATGTTTGGACCTCATTCTCCACCCCTTTTCCCGAACGCAATCTCGCTGATCGGAAACAGATCGCGCAAGCGCTGCCTGCCGAGACCGAATCCAGGGAAGATCGGTTTATCGTGCGCAGCTATGTTATCGACGCCCATGTGACTCCCCCCAAAGATCTTCAAGCCGATGCCACCTTGCAAGTCGAAGTATTACGCGGTGGCTCGCGCTTTCTTGCCTTCGATCTTTCTCGCTTCCTCGAAGTCAAAGCCGTCGAAGCCGGCGGTACTCCGGTGGAATTCATCCACAACCCGGCAGTTGAAGGCACCCGCCGCGCGCGCAGTGGAAACGATATCGTCGCGGTCATTCTTCCCGAACCGGTCCGCAAAGGGCAGAAAATCATTTTGCACTTCACCTACTCCGGCGAAGTTTTGGCGGAAGCCGGGCCAGGCCTTCTATATGTCGGTGCGCGTGGTACCTGGTATCCCAATCGCGGTTTGGCCATGGCAGATTTCGATCTCACCTTCCATTACCCCCTCGATTGGACTCTGATCGCCACCGGCAAACCCACACCGACTTCCCCCTCGTCGAACAACGGCGATGAACAGGTAGCACGGTGGGTTTCCGAGCGTCCCATACCCGTCGCCGGATTCAATCTCGGCAAATATATCCGTGCCTCAG
>JASIEN010000782.1 GCA_030045935.1 Candidatus Sulfotelmatobacter sp. | reverse complement strand
AGGTAGTGGGCGACCGCCGCGCTTGCGGCAAGACCGCTCCAGGCCCAACCGGAGACATACTCCCACCCCGAGCCGCCCGTCTCATCGGTCGTCTTGTGGCTCGTGTTATCGCTCGGGGAATCCTCCACGGGCGTTGCGTCGATGAATGGCGCCTCGCCCCGACGCGCCCCTGATGACCACGAGGAAGACGACCACGAAGAAGACGACCACGCAAGCGTGTCGGCGGAGGAAACCCGACCAGTTTCGCCGGCTCCTGTCGTGATTGCTCTCTGAGTCAGAGACACAAGGCTGGTCGATACATCGGGCGCCTGTGACGGGTCGCCCGGATTCACCGACGCGGGGAGCAGTTTAATCGACACGCGAAATCAATTTGCCAACCCTCAATCTATCGGCGGTTCCGGTACGGCCTAAGAAACACGGTAGTACTTTAGCGCCGCGAGGGCTTTATCCTGCCTGGTTTCGAGAGATTCCGCTCACCGGATCCTCTGACCCTTTCGTCGAGCAGGGGTCAGCCCCCCGCCAACTGCGAGTTAGGCTAAGAAGGTCCGTACCATGATGCGGAATTTGCTTGTCCCCTGTGGTCGCTGCTCGGAATCAAATGTGTAAGAACCAAAAGACTGGCGCGTCGGATGTGCCACGACTGAGGGTTAGCTGGTACAGAAATTGCCGGCTGAGTTATGGGGTGGTGGGCCTTCCAGCTTGTTGTCTGAGGCCGATTCAAATGAACACGGCTTTGCAATTTGCTGAACTCGAACAACGTTTCGGAATTCCGGCTATCGCGCAGGTGTGCCAAGGCAACGGCGGGCTGCCGCGAGTGACAATTTCCAGTTCATATGGACAGGGCGAGATGTATCTATATGGCGCCCACGTGACCTCCTGGCGACCCGCTGACCATGACGAGGTAATTTTTCTCAGCACGAAATCGCTGTGGCAGGAAGGCCATGCCATTCGAGGCGGGATCCCAATCTGTTTTCCCTGGTTCCGCGCCAAAGCAGACGACCCACACGCGCCCGCGCACGGAGTCGTGCGCACAAAAATGTGGCAACTCGAGTCGATCGTTGAAAATGATGCCGGAGTTGCCGTCACCATGTTTACAGAAAGCGATGAGCAAAGCCGCCGCTGGTGGCCCGGAGAATTCAGTCTTAGGCATCGCGCCACCTTTGGTTCTGAGCTCAGGCTGGAACTCACTTGCAGCAATACCGGCACAACCCGCCTGCGCTTCGAAGAGGCTTTACACACCTACAACCGCGTGGCAGACGCCGCACATGTGCGTTTACAAGGTCTGGATGGTGTGCGCTTTCGCGATAACACCGACTCGAATAAAGAGAAAAAACAGCTCGGTGACGTTGTTATCGCCTCGCAAATGGACAACGCGTTTCTCAATACGCGAAGCGCGGTCGATTTAGTCGATCCCGAACTGCGCCGTCGCATTCGCCTCGAGAAAGCGAATTCACTCACCACTGTGGTATGGAATCCCTGGCGTGACGGCGCGGCCAAATTGCAAGATCTGGGTGACGGCGAATGGAGGCAGTTTCTCTGTGTCGAAGCCAGCAACATCATGGAAGCGGCGGTAACGCTCGAGCCCGGGGAGAAACACACGATAACCGCGGTGCTCAGCGTGACCAAGCTCTGATCGGTACACCCAAAGCACGGTATACCAAATTCCCGAAACCTCAGCTGGCTCGCGCCGTAAGATTCCGATTACGCTCAAGATTTACGGTAATTGGGGTAGGCCAGTCTTCCTTCGAGTCTGACCGAGAACACCGGCTACGACGAAAGCCAGGAAGGTGCGAGCCATAGCTTGAAGCGGCATCGTACTCGTACTCACCCGCCGAAAAGGCGGGTGGGGCATCCTCAGTTGGAACGGCGCCACGGGTGGGCCAGCCCCCTTGTCGAAACCCGCAATGAGAACACCAGCCCACGTTCAAACTGCGCGAATCTCGGTTTGCTAGCCAGGTTTCGGACCTTGTAGTGTAGTGGCGTGGCGCATCTGACGACTTACGACACATTGCTCGCATTTAGCTTGGCTGCCGGGCTACTGACGATTACCCCGGGCCTCGACACTGCTCTCGTCTTGCGGACCGCCGCTGTAGAAGGGCCACGGCGAGCAATTCTCGCTGCCGCCGGCATCAGCTTTGGCCTTTTGACGTGGGGACTGGCTGCGTCGGTAGGGCTGGCGGCATTGCTCGCGGCTTCGCAGGTCGCCTACAGGGCACTGCGCCTAGTGGGCGCCGGCTATCTGATCTTTCTTGGCGTCAAGATGCTGTTGCGCAGACGCCTGCCGGCTTCTGCGCTGAATGACCCGGCCTCACCTCCCGTGCCCCCAAACCAGGTCAATGCCAGCGCGCCAAGGTGGTTTTTTCGCGGACTTCTAACCAACCTCCTCAATCCGAAGGTTGGCGTTTTCTACGTTACATTCCTGCCGCAATTCATTCCCGCCGGGTTCTCGGTGATCCGGTTCAGCATGCTGCTGGCGGCCATTCACGCAACGGAGGGAATCCTCTGGTTTACTCTGCTCACCCTTGCGACTCGTCCGCTTTCGCACTGGTTGCGCAGGCCGCGAGTAACCCGAACGCTCGACCAGGCCGCCGGTACGGTGCTGGTCGGGTTTGGTCTCGCACTCGTGCTTGACGACCGCCGTTGATTTCGAAGGGGGCTGGCCCAGCTTTGATTTTTTGCCACCACCACGGCGGCTGCCCCACTCGTCGCGATTTTCGACGAAGCCTGCCCTGAGCTTGTCGAAGGGTGCGAACAACGTGCCTACATCCCTTGGTCTTGAAGATTAGTCCCTGCAAGCTACAGCTTGAGGCAGCATCTCGGCCCACCCGCCGAAAAGCGCGGCGGGTGGGGCATCCTCGGCTTGAACACTGTCAAGGGTGGGCCAGCCCCCGTCTCTGGAAATCTAGGTCGCCGGGTTGAGGTCCGTGCCTCCGACCCTTTCGCACAAAACGCGAAAGAGCCTGCCCTGAGGCGAAGGCCGAAGGGATGGGCACCCTGTGTGGGCAGCGCGGGCAAAAAACAAAATCAAAAGCGCACGTGGCTTGTCCGGTCAGGCTTTACTATTATCATTATCCCTATGCGTCGCTTTTCCGTTCCCCTGCTAATTTTGCTTGGCCTGTCCCTGACTGCGATTGGGCAGGATCCGGCCAACCACACTTACGGCAATTCCTCCGTTCCCGCGCAAGCAAAAACGAAGAGCGGAGCCAAATCCGATGAGGCTAATCTGCCCGACGCTCCCGCTAAGGCGGACGAAACCAAGCACGACTACTCGCAGGAAGCCTTCGTGATCGAGCAGTACCGCTCCGTCTATCACTTCGAAAACGACGGCACTGGTAAGCGCGAGACCATCGCCCGCATTAAAGTGCAGAGCGAAGCCGGCGTGCAGCATTGGGGACAGATTCAGTTCGGCTACAACTCGGCCAACGAGCGCGTCGAAATCGCCTACGTGCGCGTCATCAAGCAGGACGGCAGCATCGTGAAGGCCGGCGACGATGCCGTGCAGGACCTGAGCGCTCCAGTTGAAAACGAGGCGCCCGTCTACACGGACTACCGCACCAAGCACATCACCGTCCCCGGTTTGCGCCCCGGAGAAACGCTCGAATATGACATCGCCACCGTCGTTCACACGGCGCTGGCGCCGGGACAGTTCTGGGCAGACTATGAATTTGACAAGGTCAACATCGATCTCGATGAAGAAGTCGACGTGGATATTCCCGCCGGCCGCGAGATCAAGCTAAAGACCAAGCCGGGATTCGATCCCAAGATCACGGAGGCCAACGGGCGCAAGCTCTACCACTGGACCAACTCACACCTCGAGCGCGAAGACGATAAAAAAGAAGACAGGAAGAAGAGAAAGAGGCCCGACGAGCATCCCGACATTGAGCTGACGACATTCGTCAGTTGGGAGCAGATTGGGCTGTGGTACGCCAGCCTGGAAAAGGACCGCCGCGCGCCCTCGCCCGAAGTTCGCGCCAAGGCGGAAGAGCTCACCAAGGGGCTGAATACTGATTTAGACAAAGTTCAGGCGCTGTACGATTACGTAGCCAAGAATTTCCGCTACGTAAGTCTCTCGCTCGGACTCGGCCGCTACCAGCCGCACGCCGCAAGCGATGTTCTGCACAACCAATACGGCGATTGCAAAGACAAGCACACGCTGCTGGCGTCGCTGCTCGAAGCTGAAGGCATGCACGCTTCCTCCGTGCTGATTAACTCCACGAGGAAGCTCGATCCCGATGTGGCGTCACCGTCACAATTCGACCATGTAATCACGATGCTGCCGATGGGCAATCAGGAAGTCTGGATGGACACGACCAGCGAAGTCGCTCCCTTCCGCCTGCTCGCTTACACGCTCCGCCACAAGCAGGCACTGGTGATTCCGGCCAATGGTACGCCGCATCTCGAGGAAACGCCCGCCGACACACCGATGCCCGACACCGAAATTTCCGAAGTCGATGGAAAAATCAATGAACTCGGCAAGCTGGAAGCGCACGTGCATTACACATTCACCGGCGATGAAGAACTAATGTTGCGGTCGATTTTCCGGCGCGTTCCTGAAGCGCAATGGCAGAAAGTCGTCGAAAGCGTCAATGCCGCGATGGGAGGCGAGGTAACGAACTTGAAAATCAGCGACCCCGCCGCTACGCGCGAGCCCTTTACCATGTCTTACGACGTGGCCAAACCGAATTTTCTTGACTGGTCGAAGAAGAAAAACAATCTCACCCTGCCGCTCTGCCAGTTCAATCTGCCGGAGTTCGGCGATAATGACGACGGTGACAACGATCCCGACCCGCGCAAGCTCGGGCCGAAAGCTGAATACACCTACAAGATCAAACTGGAGATCCCCGCCAAATACACCGCACACGCACCGCTGCCCCTGACAGTGAAGCGCGATTACGCGGAGTACTCGGCAACCTACAACCTAGAAGGGTCGACCTTCACCGCGTCGCGCACGCTTGAGGTGCGCCAGGACGAAATCCCCGTTCCTCGAGTCAGCGACTACGAAGCCTTCCGCCGCGCCGTTAGCTCCGATCTAGGACAGTTCCTCGCTGTCGAAAACACTGCGGCGAGCACTTTGGCTCCGCCGGCCGACATGAAGGCGGATGATCTGGTGGAGAGCGGCCGCGAGGCAATCGGTGCGAATAACTTGCCGCTGGCCGTAACCCTGCTCAAGCGCGCTACCGAAGTTGATCCCAAGAATAAATACGCCTGGAACATGCTGGGGCAGGCTTATCTGACGATGCGCGACAACGATCAAGCGATCGCCGCGTTTCAGAAGCAGATCGAGATCAATCCCTATGACGAATATGCCTACAATGCTCTTGGCCATGCTTACTGGCAGGAGCGCAAATACGATAACGCCGTGACTGCGTTCAACAAGCAGATTGAGTTGAATCCCCTGGACAAGTATGCCCACGCGGGACTCGGCTCAATGTATTCGGAATGGCACAAGTACGATCTGGCCGCGCCTGAGCTCGAAAAGGCCGCATCACTTATGCCCGACAATGCCGAGCTTCAGGTCACTCTCGGTGATGCCTATCTGAACCTCGGACAGGACGAGAAAGCTCTCGGCACGTTCGATCATGCAATCGAACTTTCAGCTACGCCGCTGGTGTGGAACAACATTGCCTATCAGCTCTCGCTAAAAAAGTCGCACCTCGACCGCGCCCAACAATATGCCGAGTCGGCGGTGTCGGCGACCACGGCGGCGCTGCGCAACCTTTCTCTCGATCGGCTCACGCAGCAGGATTTGCCCCTGGTCCCGTCCCTCATTGCCTATTGGGACACTCTGGGCTGGGTTTATTTCGCAGAAGGCAATCTGGACAAAGCGGAAAAATATGTCGCCGCTGCGTGGGGACTCGGACAGCATGGCGAAGTAGGCGACCATTTGGGGCAGATTTACGAGAAAGAAGGAAAAAAAGAAAACGCGCTGAAAACCTACGAACTGTCGCTGGCCGGCTTGCGGCCGGTTCCGGAAACGTCTGAAAGAATTGAGGCGTTGCGAAAAACGGATGCGAAACTAAAAGATCCGGTGAAGAATGGCAAGGATGACCTGCAATCGCTGCGAACCATCGATCTGGGCAAAGCGAAGATTACTGGTAATGCCGACTTCTTTGTGTTGCTCAGTGGCAAAGCAGGGTCGCCGACCGTGGCTGAGTCCGTTCACTTCGTAAGCGGGGAGGAAAGCCTGAAGTCCTATACGGATGCACTGCGCACTGCCGATTATCATCTTTCGTTTCCAGATGACGCGCCGGTGAAAATTCTGCGCAGAGGAATCCTTTCCTGCTCGACTGCTGCGGGTAAGTGCATGTTTGTGCTCGTGCTGCCGGATGATGTGAGGACGGTGGATTAAACGTAGCGTTGGCATTATGTGCGTCCGGCCTGCTCGTACGAGTAGGCGAGGTTCAGCACCCAATCCTCCCTCCACGGCGGCCCGGCGATCTGCAATCCCGTCGGCAATCCGGATCTCGTAAATCCGCAGGGCACCGAAATCGCCGGCAATCCCCACACATTAAATGGACGCGTATTCCGCAGCAGCTTCAGCTCTGCGGGGCGCAACGCCGATGGATCTTTCTTCAATTCCGAAATCGCCGGAGCCGGAAGCGGCGTCGTAGGCGTCACCAGCAAGTCGACTTCAGCAAATATTTCTTGGGCTCGCCGCCGAGCTTGATCCAGTTCACGCCGCCGCTGAATGTATTCCGCCGCCGAAAATCTTTCGCCCGAGCGAATACGACGTAGCGTTTCGGGCTGATACAATTCGGGGCTCTTCGCGACGTTTTCTGCGTGATATGCGTAGGATTCTGCAGCCTGCACCGTACGATCCTCCGAAACTTCCAGGCGCACTTCGCGAACATCCGCCACAAGTCTCTTAATTACGCGTAAGGACCGATCCAGCGTGTGCTCAACTTCATCATCCAGGTCTTCGAAAAAATGTGCACGCGGCACGCCAACACGCAGGTCCCTTGCTCCTTTTCGTAGTCCGGAAAGATAGTCTGAGACAGGAGCGTTCGCGCTAGTCGTATCGAGCGCATCGTAACCCGCAATGGCCTGGAGCACGATTGCCGCGTCGGCGACGCAGCTTATCAGCGGCCCTACATGATCGAGCGACCACGAAAGCGGAATGACTCCTCGCGTCGAAACGCGGCCGTAAGTCGGCTTCAGCCCGACGCACCCGCACAACGCCGCCGGCTCGCGAATGGACCCAGCCGTGTCGGTGCCGATGGACGCAAAGCAAAGACCGGCAACCACCGCGGTGGCTGACCCTCCCGATGACCCTCCGGCGATGTGCGCCGGGTTGCGCGGATTCCTTACTTCGCCGAAAAAGCTCACCAGCGAACTGCCGCCGTAGGCAAACTCGTGCAGATTGCTCTTGCCGACATTGACCGCGCCGGCGCGGCGCAGGCGGCGCACGACCTCGGCATCTTCGGTGGGGACCCGGTCTTTGAAGAGAGCGCTCGCGGCCGTCGTGGGCACTGCTGCAGTGTCGATTAAATCTTTCAGCGCAATCGGAATTCCATGCAGCGGCCCGCGCCAGTTGCCCTTCGCAATCTCCGACTCGGCAGCACGTGCTTCCTTTAGAGCGGACTCAGCGGTCACAGTAATAAAAGCATTCAGCTCGGGATTCAGCTTCTCAATGCGGTCCAAACAGTTGCGGGTCAATTCGACTGGAGAGATCTCCCTTCGCCGCAGGCGCGGCGCAAGGTTAACAATGGTTTCTTCGATCTTCATCGCGATCGGCGTTCTATTGTATTAGCCCCGGCGGTTCCTGCCACTGGGTTGCGAGATCATCACTCCTTCCCAAGAAGGAAAACTACCAAAAAGGGAACGAAGGCAATTAACACGTACGCATACGGCTGCAGGAGCACAAAAAAGCGCAACTCGATGTGCCCTAATTGAATCTCACCGAACGGAGTGTAAAATTTCCCGTATCACTGCGCGCGACAACAGCACCGGAAATATTTATAATCTGGAGTCTCAAATCTGACGCCAGAAAATCAGTGGGTGTTTCCTTGACGTCGTAACAATCACGTTTTCCATCAAAAGGGATCTGCTGACCCGAGTTGCACTGAAGCTCGTAAGTAAGCATGCCGCAGATTTTTCATCGCAGCGCCAACACCTTGTCGCGCGCCACGATTTTCGGCGCGTTGTTCGTGCTGGCCGCACTCACCTGGGTGGGCTATATGATTCAGGGCTCACCCTATGTCACCTATGCTGGAGTGCGCAAGCCGCAGCCGGTTCCCTTCAGCCATCAGCATCACGTCGCGGGACTGGGCATCGATTGCCGTTATTGCCACACTTCGGTCGAGAATTCGAGCTTTGCCGGAATTCCACCCACGCGCACCTGCATGAACTGCCATTCGCAGATCTGGACGAATGCTGCGCTGCTCGAGCCCGTGCGCGCCAGCTACCGCAGCGGCGAGTCGCTGCAATGGACACGGGTCAATCAGCTTCCCGATTTTGTTTTTTTCAACCACAGCATTCACGTAAATAAAGGAGTGGGCTGCGACACCTGCCACGGCCCCGTAGACCGGATGCCGCTCATGTACCAGCAGAATTCGCTGCAGATGGAGTGGTGCCTCGACTGCCACCGCCATACGCAGGACAATCTGCGGCCGCGCGAACAGGTGTTCAACATGCGCTATGAGCAGCCAACCGAAACGAATCCGGTAACGATCGATGGGCAGAAATTTACCGAGCAGGAAGCGTTGGGATTGTACTTGGTGAAGAAGTATCAGGTGCGCAGCGTGCACGATATTACGAGTTGCAATACGTGCCACAGGTGAGAACGCCTCGATGCGGCACTGTGAGGTTTTGGAAGTACAGGCATCCTTCGGCTGCCCATGAGTTCGCCATGCGAACTCATGCTTCGCTCAGGATGACAACGCGTTGAAGATGGCGTCACGTTGAAAATGATATATCGCTGAAAAAGACACACCGTCGAAGATGACGAACGATAAAAAGCCCGGTCGCGCGCAGCGCAAAAACGAAGATATCTGCCCCTCCAAAAAGGGCACGCTCGATCTCGCCTTGGTTCGCGCCCACATCGAGAAGGCCGGCGGCCCCGAATACTGGCGCAGCCTCGAAGAACTCGCCGGCAGTCCCGCCTTTCAGGAAGCCCTGCACCGCGAATTTCCCAAAGGCGCATCCGAGTGGGTTGACTCCGTCTCGCGCCGCGGATTTCTCAAAATCATGGGCGCGTCGATGGCGCTGGCCGGCATGACCGGATGTGTCAAGCTGCCGAACGAGCCCATTGTTCCCTACGTCCGCCAGCCCGAAGAAGTTATTCCTGGCCGGCCCATGTTCTACGCCACGGCCGTCACGCTCGGCGGATACGCCAGCCCCATTCTGGTGGAAAGCCATCTCGGCCGCCCGACCAACATTCAGGGCAATCCGCAGCATCCGGCGTCGATGGGCGGGGCCGACATCTTCACGCAGGCGTCGCTGCTTACCATGTACGATCCCGACCGCTCGCAGAGCGTGACCGAACTGGGCGATCAGCGCTCCTGGCAAAGCTTTGTGAGCGCCATTCGTGGGCCGCTAGCCGCGCAGAAGGCGCTGAAGGGCGCGGGCATTCGCATTCTTACCACTACGATCACTTCGCCCACGCTTGCCGACCAGTTGCGCAATCTGCTGAAGATTTATTCCGAGGCCAAGTGGCATGTGTATGAGCCAGTGAATCGCGACAACGTGCTCGAAGGCGCGAAGCTGGCGTTCGGGCAACCGGTCGAGACGCGCTACGATTTTTCGAAGGCCGACGTCATCGTCTCGCTCGACGCCGATTTTCTCTACGCCGGGTTTCCCGGCAACACGCGCTACATCCGCGACTTCGCCCAGCGCCGCGATCCCGATGGCAAGATGAACCGGCTGTATGTGATCGAGAGCGGGATGTCGAGCACGGGGGCCAAGGCGGACCATCGCACTCCGGTAACGGCATCGGAACTTGCCGCCGTTTCAAAGGATCAAAATGGCACTCTATCGGCCTCCTTTTTTACGATGGCGTTGCTGAACGATCTGCACGCTCACGCTGGCGCAGGCATTGTCATTGCTGGCGATCACCTGCCGCCTGAGGCTCACGTTTTTGCCCATGAGCTAAATGCGCGGCTTGGGAATGTAGGCAAGACAGTTTTCTATACCGATTCTGTCGAGGGCAATCCAGTCAATCAAACCGAATCGCTCAAAGATCTCGTCTCGGATATCCACGCGGGCAAAGTCGATCTCCTCATCATTCTCGGTGGCAATCCGGCCTACGACGCTCCCGCCGATCTCGACTTCGCCAACGTTTTGAAAAATGGCAAAGTTCCGATGCGCGTGCATCTGGGCCTCTATCAAAACGAAACTGCAGAGCTATGCCAGTGGCACGTGAATCAGAACCACGAGTTGGAATCCTGGGGCGATGCCCGAGCTTATGACGGAACCGTCTCCATCACCCAACCGCTGATCGCTCCTCTTTATAACGGTAAGAGTGCGTTGGAATTGGTCGCATTGCTCGCGGAACAGCCCGATGCTTCAGGTCACGATCTGGTTCGCTCCTACTGGCAGAAGCAACACACGAGCGCCGATTTTGAAGCTTTCTGGCGCAAGTCGCTGCACGACGGCTGGGTCGAGGGCACAGCATTTGCCCCGAAGGAGGTGACGCCGAAACAGAGCACCTTATCTGAGTCGTCGATTCCAGCCGCCAACGCTATCGAGCTCAACTTCCGCCGCGATCCCACCATCTACGACGGACAATTCTCCAACAACGGCTGGCTGCAAGAGCTGCCCAAGCCGATGAATAAGCTCACCTGGGACAACGCCATCCTCATGGGTCCGAAGATGGCCGAGCGGCTCGAAATCGAGCCGAAGCAGGTGGTCGAGCTTAGTCTTCCCGTTAGCGGCCCGAACGCAACGGGGGTAAGCGAAAGAAAGATCAAAGGCGCGGTCTGGATTCAGGCCGGACATCCCGACAATTCTGTCACGGTCACGCTCGGCTACGGACGCACGCGTGCCGGGCGCGTCGGCACCGGCTGGGGATTCAACGCCTACGCGCTGCGCACCACATCCGCGCCATGGATTGCTTCCGGGGTCAAAATTAATAAGACCGGCGAATATTACGAGCTCGCCTCGGTGCAGGGCATGCAGTCGATGGAAACGCCGAACGGCGACACGCGCCCGCTGGTGCGCGCGGCCACGCTCGAGGAGTATCGCAGCAATCCGAACTTCGCGCCTGGGATGGATGAAAATCCC
>JASIEN010000781.1 GCA_030045935.1 Candidatus Sulfotelmatobacter sp. | reverse complement strand
TCGAAAAGCTGGGATCTCCTTACCACGCGTGGGTGCTGGAAGATCTTGCCGAGCGCCCGCTGACAAATCTGCCTCGGCCAATCATCGACGACCTCGAAACCAGCCAAGTCTCGATCTTCGCGGTGCAGGCGCAGCGGAATGAATTGCGCTCTCGCATGCAGATGACCGACGTTGTCAATCGCCGCAGAATCCGGCATGCGCACATGGTCAACATCAACCGCCAGATCATGCTTGAGGGCATGAGGGCCGATTTCAATAAGGTCGATCGCCTCAGCGCGAAAGTCGTCGCCATGGTGCGCAAGGCGCAGCGTGTGCGAGCCACAACCGCAGCCGGAACCGATCTCACGGCCGATCTGAACCCCAATTACCGCTGGCTCAAAACCAGCGGCATCATCACGCCTGAAAAATGGGGCAACCTTCCCGGCGGCGAAATTTTCACCACGCCCGGCGAAGTGAATGGAACATTCGTGATCGATGGCGTCGTCGGCGATTATCTTTGCGCCAAGTTCGGCAACTTACAGGAAAATCCTCTTACCGTTCGCATGAAGAACAACCGCCTTACCGAGGCGCATTCGGCGAATCGCGAACTCGAAGACGATTTCTGGAAGTACACGCACACTGATGAAAACAGCGATCGCGTGGGCGAGTTCGCCATCGGCACCAATATTGATTTGAAAGATGTGATCGGCCAGATTCTGCAGGATGAAAAATACCCTGGCGTGCACATCGCCTTTGGCAATCCTTACGGCGCCCACACCGGAGCGGAATGGGATTCGTCAACCCACATCGATGTCGTCGGCCGCAAGTTCGACATCTGGGTCGATGACGAGCAGATCATGCAGGACGGCAAGTTTCTGGTGGAAGCGTAGCGACCGAGTCCGCACTGTCCGTTGAACCATCGTTGGCTCGTTGCGGCGCGCACGCGTGATCGTGCATCATGGTCTCTCCCATGATTCCTTCCCTGCGGCGACAATTCAATGCCAGCTTTACGCCGGAAAAATATCAGGGATTCCTGCGCCACATTGATAACGCATGTGGAACTCACGTGCCGTTCCGCTTGTGTGAGAGTCCGTGCTTCTTTCCCAAGTCATTGCTCGATCGCATGGCCGGAGATGGCAAAGATTTGATCCGTCAACTCGTCAACAATCCCGAATACCGCGCGCGATCTGAGCGGTCCATTCCTCCCGAATTTCGCGTCCCGAACGAACTTCCGCATCCCATGTTTATTCAGGTCGATTTCGGACTGGTTCGCAACGCAAACGGCGAACTACAGCCGAAACTCGTCGAACTGCAGGCCTTCCCTTCGCTGTACGCATACCAGGTCACGCTGGCACAAAGTTACATTGATGTTTACAGCTTGCAGACGGCTGAACTCCCCAAGTTAAGATACTTTCTAAGCGATCTGAGCGATCGAACTTATTGGGCTCTCCTGCGCGACGCCATCGTCGCCGGGCACGATCCCGAGAACGTCATCCTGATGGAGATTCACCCGCAAGAACAGAAGACCCTCCCCGATTTTCTGCTCACCGAAAAAATGCTGGGCGTGCGCACGGTCGACATCGAAGGCATCAAGAAGAAAGGCTCGCGGCTCTTTTACGAAGATGCCGGAAAACAGATACCTATTCGCCGCATCTATAACCGCGCGATTGTGGATGAACTCCAGCGGAAGGGAGCGAAACTCAACTTCGACTGGCGCGACGATCTCGATGTCGAATGGGCGGGCCATCCCAACTGGTACTTCCGCATCAGCAAGTTTTCCATTCCTTATCTGCGGCACGAATCTGTGCCGAAGACGTGGTTTCTCGACAAACTCGATCAAGTTCCCGACGATCTCGAAAATTACGCGCTTAAGCCCCTGTATTCTTTTGCCGGACTCGGAGTCATCATTGCGCCGAAGAAAGAAGATATTGATGCCATTCCGGCCGAGAGGCGTTCGGAGTACATTTTGCAGGAGCGGTTGCACTTTGAACCGGTGATTGAGACTCCCTTTGGTGGCACCAAGGCCGAAGTGCGCGTGATGTATGTCTGGCTGGAAAAATTGATGCCAGTTCTGACTATCATCCGCATGGGGCGGGGACTAATGATGGGCGTCGATCATAATAAGAATATGGAGTGGGTGGGAGCGTCAGCCGGACTTTTCGCGACTGAATAAATGGAATACAGAGATAGTGCTACTCGTCCGACCTCTTTACGATCGTGGCCTGAAGTTCGCGCCCGTTCGCCCGCTGCAAAAACAGCTTATCGTCCTCTACTCGAACCTCCACCGGCTCCCCTTGTTGGAATTCGCCCGGAACATAGCCATCGGCCGAGCCTGCGTCGTATTCTCCGGTATAAAGCACTCCTTCCACTTTAACCACGACTCGGCGAATGGTTTGTCTCCCCGATTCCCGCAGTATTTCGGCTTCGGCCTGCTGCCAGTTTTCCACATCGTGGCCTGGCAAACATCCGTCACGGAAATAAATTTCCTCGGCACGGCGCCGAATGGCCTCGTGCACCTGCGAGTAAAGATTTTCATCGGCTGGGGCCATATGAATCGATATTAGCCGCAAACACGCAGGTTTCAGCCACAGACTGTGCACAGAAGGACGGTGTCAGTTCTCAGTTTGGGAATTCTCTTGGGCAGAAAAAAATCGGTCGCAAAGGAGGGCCCCTGATCTATTGCCGCAGCCAAATCTCCACGCGGCGGTTCCTTTCGCGACCTTCTTCGGTATCATTCGACGCCACCGGCAAATCAGCACCCAGACCCTTGACTATGCCCGGTCTCAGGCCCCGTTCAACGAACTTAGTCTCGACAGTCCGGGCGCGGTTCAACGACAGTTCTTTGTTCAACTTGGGAGTTTCCGTGCCATCGGCGAAGCCGAGTAGCAGAATCTTGTCACCGCTATATCGCAGGTCGGCAACAAAAGTAGCCACGCGATCAACATCAACCACGGCTTTGTTGTCCAGATCCGACTTGCCGGGGCGAAAGCGGAAATTCAGCGATAAACGTTGTGCTCCGGCGGTCAGATGACGGTAATCGAGCGGGGCCTCGCGACCCACCTGTTGGTTTTGCGGAATGATGTTCTGCGCGATGAAGCCAGTGTCTCCGACAACGTCCTGCCCTTGCTTGGAAAGGGCGAACTCCACAAATTTTCGTGTGAACGGGTTCGACGGATTCGACGGCGTATACAAGTACAGACGCCGGGAGAGAGGATAGTCTTCCGTCGCTACCGTCAGCGGAGTAGCCAACAGCGCGCGAGCACCTTTCTCAGAAACGGCCAGTGCCTTCGCGCGCCGAATATAGGGCAGGCCAATGAAGCCGATTCCGTTCGGATCGTTGGCTACTGCATCCGAAAGTGCGTTGCTGTCTTCAAATCTTTGCGCGCCGGGCGCGAGGTCCTTACCTGCAAGGACGAGTGTCTTGAACGTGTCATATGTTCCCGATTTATCGTCTCTGGCGTAGATCTTGATCGCACCTGACAGTGGTCCGACCTGGGACCAGTCGCTGAACTCGCCAGAAAAAATCTGCATGATCTGATCTTTGGCAAGCCCATTCACCGGATTCGCCGAATTCACAATCACTGCGATCCCATCCAGTCCGAGCACATGTTCACTGTCGCTCGAAGACATGTCTCCCAAGGAAGCCAGTTTGGCAGCTTCCTCCGGCTTGATGCGGCGAGAAGCCATGCCAATATCACACGCGTCCTCGGCCAGGCTGGAGAACGCGGTCGCTGACCCGTGCGCGGCAATCTGGATCACCGATACCGAGCTTTGCGACGGCAGGATGCCCTGTACAGTTTTTTCTTCTGGATTGGCCCCGGGCAGGATTTTTACGTCGCTGGCGCCCTGCGACTTCAGAAATGCCTCCGCCAGCGACGGAGCCATTGCAGCACCAATCGTATTGGATCCAGCCAGCCGGAGGATTACCTTCTGGCTTGCGGACCTGGCGCTCAATGGAACTTGCGAGTCACGCCAGACCAAAATCCCTAACAGTACCAAGAAGACAAATCCAGTTAATAGCAATGATAATCTGACTCGTGGCGAGAGCATGGGGCAGGCTCGTAACAGGCTGGAATTGCCGGGCGACACAACCCTGCAGGCGGATTGTACACTCTACTTAGTGAGTCTGGAACTCTTAAGTTTTGCCACGGCGTATGGCAAGCGGCGGAAACTCCAGGAACTCGCCTAT
>JASIEN010000780.1 GCA_030045935.1 Candidatus Sulfotelmatobacter sp. | reverse complement strand
GAGTTCGAACAAAAGATTTATGTCAAGCAGCACGCGGCTGATCTGCTGCGGCGCGAATTAAAGAAGGTAAAGAAGAACGAATCGATTGCCCTGGGCACAGCGACCGATCCTTACCAGCCCGCCGAGCGGCGTTACGAAGTTACGCGCGCCATTCTCGAGGAGTTCGCCTGCCATCGCGGGTTCGAGCTGGGGATCGTCACAAAATCCAATCTCATTCTTCGCGACCGCGATCTGCTGGTCGAAATCGCGCGCGGCAACACCCTGTCGATCCACATTACGATCACAACATTGGATGCAGAGTTGGCGCGCATTCTGGAACCGCGCGCCCCGCGCCCCGACTTGCGGATGGATGCCGTGCGCGAGCTCAGCCGCGCAGGGCTCGATGTTGGCCTAAGCTGTTCACCGGTTCTGCCCGGCATTACCGACTCGGCCGCGGACTTGGAAAACCTGGTGCATGCCGCAGCGGAATCCGGGGCACGCCATATTTTTGCCAACCCACTGTTTCTTAAGCCGTGCTCGTCGGCGGTTTTTCTTCCCTTCATCGAACAACACTTTCCACATTTACTCGAGAACTATCGCAAGCGCTATCAGGACCGTTCTTTCCTCCCTGCAGCCTACGGCAAGCGCATCGCACAACTGATCTCGCGCCTACGCCAAAGATATGGGATCGGCCGCGGTGATCCGCGGGGGACAACTCCCAACGCATGGCCAGTAGATCAATCAGAAGAGCAGCTGGCGCTGTTCTAATGCGAATACTCATGGGTGGAGGAAGTCCGCGCTTGATGTTCTTCTATAATCGACTGCACTCTTATGGCTACGGCCCCTCCAGCGCAGCATGTCCCTTTCAAGATGCGTGTGAAACAGTTCTGGCAGCGCGTCACCGAGGGCATGGAAGTTAGCCAGCTGTGGTCGCAGTTCGAAAACGAAGCGCGGGCCAGCTACCGTCTCTATTCAAAAGATGTTGCCGCAAAAACGCCGGAGGGCCTGACGCGGCGTGGCCGGCACCTTCACGTGGTAAAAGAATTTTTCTGGGCCATTCTGGAGAAGCTGTCGCCCGCCCGCCGAGTGCTGCTGCTGGTGGCGCTGATCCTGCTGGTGTTTCCCTCGAGTGGATTCAGCTACCAGGACGCGCAGCACGAAGTTCATGTGGTGGAACTGGACTTTCATTTCTGGGGAGGGCTGCTGCTTTTCTTGCTCCTTATTCTTGAAATTGCTGACCGTGTGGTGATGAAGCGCGACTTGCAGATCGCGCGCGAGATTCAAACTTGGTTGCTGCCCGGCGCTCCGCCGCAGATTCCCGGACTCTCACTGGCCTACGTCACGCGACCGGCGAATACCGTGGCCGGCGATTATTACGACGTCTTTCCCCGCCCCGGAAAAACGCCCGCGGAAAACCGAGTGGTATTTGCTGTAGCTGACGTCGCCGGAAAAAGCATTCCTGCGGCCATGCTCATGGCCACGCTTCAAGCCAGTCTGAAAACGCTTTCGACGGCGCAGGTGCCGCTGCCCGAACTGGTAGCGAACATGAACAAGTACGCCTGCTCCAACAGCCAGGGTGGACTGCGCTTCACAACGGCCTTTCTGGCCGAATACAACACTGCCAATCGAGAGCTCGATTACATTAACGCGGGACACAATAACCCCATCCTGCGCCGCGTCAACGGCACGGTTGAGCGTCTCGATGTCGGCGGATTGCCGCTCGGCATTCAGCAAGAGGCCAAATACGAATGCGCCAGCGTCACGCTTGCACCCGGAGATTGGCTGGTGATTTTCACCGACGGATTGGCAGAAGCAGAAAATGCTCACCAGGATGAATATGGTGAAGACCGCCTGCTAAGCGCTGTTGCCGCAGGCGCAGCAGGCACACCGGCTGAGATGCTGAAGCGTCTGATGACCGAAATCGATGTATTCGTGGGAAACACACCACAGCACGACGATATCACCTGCTTGCTGATCAAAGCCGAAGCCTAAGAGCACCAGGCTTCTTCTGCAGGGCGCGAAGACCTTCTCCTGACTTCACCAAAACCCATTCTGCGTTGGTGCCTCTTCTCCGGCGCTGCGTCAAGGCAGCGGTCCGAATTTGACGAACCTTTGACATTTTGACCTCGCGGAACGGTGGTATACTCCGTCGCTGCTTTTTGCAGTCCAAAAGGAGATTCCAGATGAAACGGATGATTCATTCGCCTCGAATGATCGCAATCATGGCCGCGGTTCTTTGTGCCTCGTTTTCCTACGCCATCGCCCAGGAAGCGGCAAATGACGCGGAAGCCCGCAACCAGGAACTCTGGCGCGAAGCCATCGTGCGGACCGAGGTGCCTGCGGAGGGATGCTTCCAGGCTTCCTATCCGAGCCTGACGTGGGAGAGGGTCGCATGTACGGTTGCGCCCAATATTCCGTTTATTCCACGCAGAGGACTCGGCCGTCAAACGGTAGGAGATGGCAATGATTATGCGGCTGAAATCAGCTCGGGGCTGATCAGTAAAACCATGGGCTCCTTCCCCAAGGTCACCGGAGTGACGAAGGAAACGGGCAGTGGCGGCGCGAATGATTACTCGCTGCAGCTTAATTCGAACTTCATGAACACGGCGGCCTGCGATGGCGCCACGGTTCCGGCGGAATGCCTGGACTGGCAGCAATTCATCTATTCGTCGGGTGAGGAAGCAGTATTCATGCAATATTGGCTGATCAACTACAACAATCCCTGCCCCAGTGGGTGGTTTAGTTTCGAGAACGATTGCTACACGAACAGCAATGCCGTGAGCGCGCCTAGGGAAGTGATCACCGACATGAAAACGTTCAAGCTGTCGGGTGCAGCAAAAGAAGGAAAGAAGGATACGGTGACGTTCACTGCGGAGAAGGTCGCGTACAGCGTTACGGGATTAGATAGCGTCGTCGATCTTGCCACCGCCTGGCAGGAGTCGGAGTTCAACATATTCGGCGACGGCGGCGGTTCGGAAGCCGACTTCAACTCGGGTTCGTCTGTGGAAGTGAAGGTCGCGGTGACGAACGGCACCAAGAATGCGCCCGTATGCGCAGCCGATTCAGGAACCACGGGGGAGACCAACAACTTGAATCTGGGCAGCTGCACCGGCAAGAGCGCCAACACGCCCTATATCGAGTTCACCGAATCGAATTGAGGCGAGCGCAGGGTGAGGCTTTCCGTCTCCCAATGTAAGCCTCCCTACTGAGTGGGGTGATTCCCATCCTTGCCAAGACGGCAAGGGTGGGCACCCCGCTTCGACGAATTCAGATTGAAACGGACCCTCTCGACGCCCGACTTTTTCCCCGCGATCTCGGCGCACTCGGCGGCGAATGTTTTTTCATCCATACGGCGTACGTGCGATGAAACGCATGAACTCCACGCTCCTGCTTCACGCTGAACCGCCCACGAGAATAGCTTCGCGACCGCAGGTTCTTCTGCACGGCTTCGCAGATGGCGACATCTTCGACCTGAATTTGATGGCTGAACTCGACCGATGCCTTCGCTGCCGGCGTGCTGTGCTGTGCCTCGGGTAAATACCACTCAAAGATTGCCAGAGTGCGCTCAGTTTCAAGCGGCAGCACAATGTTCAGCGAGACATTATCGGGATAACAGTTCAGCATCCAGTTAGGAAAAACCCAGAAGTAGTCGGTGGTCAGATCTTCCCGCGCTTCCTGATAGCGCCGTGGAGCCGTATCTCCCGGCTGCGCGCCACGAATGGGACTGAATTGCCGCACGTAGTTTTCATGCGGCTCAACGACGTAGGCGTTGTAATCAAGCTCACGATTCAGCCCCGGATGCACACTGGGCAGGTGATAGCCCTCCAGATAATTATCGACATAGGTCTTCCAGTTGCATTTCATGTCGTAGGTGCGCCGTTCGAACAATTTCAGCCCTTCGATATGAAGTTTTTCTGCCTGCCCAGGCATCTTGCCCAGACTTTTGCGTAATGAAGCGCAGTTGTCGTGCATGTTGACGAAGATAAAGTTAAACCACTCCTCGACCTTCACTGGCTTCAGCGCAAAATCTTCCGCCCGAAAATTTTCCACGCCCTCCATCTCTGTAGCCGAAATAAGTGAACCATCGAGGCCATACGTCCAGCCGTGGTAGCCACAGCGAAAAAGCTTGCGCGAGCCGCAACCTTCAGCCGGAGGCCCGGCCCGGTGGCGGCACACGTTATAGAAGCCGCGCAACTTCGAGTCGAGCCCGCGAACCAGCAGCAGCGGTTCGCGGTTCAATTCAACCGTGAAATAGTCTCCGGGTTTGGCAGCCTGGTCGCGATCTCCAACCACTTGCCAGCTTCGCGAAAAAATGTTTTCTTTTTCGGCTGCGAAAACCTCGGGATCGATATAGAGGTGTGACGGTAACGTCCATGCGCGAGAAACTTCGTTCTCGATTCGCAGAGTTTTTAGCAGGTCGGTCATGGCGGGAAACCGACGTATTGTAACCTGCGGCGGGAATAATTCGCTGCCAGGCGGGACATCCGGAGACGTCGGGCCCGTCAATTATTCTGGATCCCGCTGACCTCGAGAATCTTCGAGGCAGACTGGCGGGCCAGCGAAATATCGTGGGAAAGCTTTGCTGCGTGAGCTTCCGCATCGTTGGCGTCAGAATCCCGGCCGCTTCGCCGCAAGGAGTGCGCGAGCAACAGATAGCCGACGTCAGTGGGCTCGATCTGCGTGGCTCGGGAAAGCCGGGCCACTGCGAGCGGATTATCTCCATCCCGTTCCGCCAGCAAGCCGGTCCCGATCAGCGCGCCTGGGTCGTCCGGATTCTGTTGCAACGCCGCAGCGTAACTCATCCTCGCGCTGGCAACGTCATGTGCCTGCATATAAGCCGAGCCTAAACAGCTCAAGGCTTGCGCGCGCGAGCTCTTGTCTTCTGCTGTGCTCGCCGCCTGTTTCAGTTCTGCAATGGCATCCTGCACATAGTCGTGCGCCAGTTCGTACTTAGCTACCCAGACCATCCCAGACGATGAATAGCCGTTCAGTGCCTGTGCAGCCTTGAATTGGTCAATGGCATCGTCAACCCGGCCCTGCTCGGCCAACGCGTGCCCCAGGGCGTCGTGAGCCGCGTAGTTGCCCGCCGTCACGCTGAGCGTATGTCTCCAGAGAGTTTCGCTGTTTCGCCAGTAGCCAACCTGACGGGAAGTTGCCATTCCGAGTGTCGCGAGAGTCGCAAGCGATGGCGCGATCAGCCAGGCCGGCGAGATCTTCCTTTGTTGGGCTAAATCGCTCACTGCCCAGGTCACGCCCACGAACAAGCCAATAAGCGAGAGGTAGGCGTAACGGTCTGCCATTGCCTGCAGGCCGACCTGCACCAATCCGATGACCGGCACCAGAGTACCCAGAAACCAGAACCAGCCCACGGCGAGATAACGGCGCTCACGCCAATAGAGGACCAGACCTGTGAGAATGACGAGTAACGCGGCCGAGCCGATGATTTGCCATGCCGGGAGCATGACTCCAAGATGGGGATACGTGACCGCGAGCCGGCTGGGCCAGAATGCCTTCCCCAGGTAGCGTGCATATGCCACGAGGGCATTTGCAAAACGCGCTTCAGCCGAAGCAGCCCGCACAGCATGACCACTTTTTTGAGCGAGCAGCGTAATCACGGCACTGGATGCTGAGAGCAGGAACAGCGGAATCTTTTCGAGAACGAGGTGAGAGAACGGGCGCGCCGGAATTTCCAACACGCCGTGCGACTTGGAACCTCGCCAAGTCACGCGCCCTAACGGCCAGTAGTCCCAAAGCAACAACACAAACGGCAGAGTGATGATTTCAGGTTTGGCCATCAATCCGATGGCGAAGAGAACAACCACTGGCATCAATCGTCGGGCACCGGGCTTGCGCACATAAGGAAGGTAAGCGTTCATGGCAAGCAAAAAGAAAAACATGCTCAATACATTTTTTCTTTCTGCGGCCCACGCGACCGATTCCACATTGATGGGATGAAGCGCAAACAGCGCGGCGACAAAAATGCTCGGCCATGTGGCTCCTGTTGCGGCTTGCAGCAGAAGAAACAGCAGCACGGCATTGGCTGCGTGGAACAGGACGTTTACGTAGTGCGGGCCGAGCGGATTCAGCTTAAAAAGTTCGCAGTCCAGAGCATGCGAGAGCCAGGTCAGCGGGTGCCAGTTGGCAGCATCAAAGCTGGTAAATGCCCATTTGACTGTCGACCAAGTAAGGCCCGAGCGCACGTGGGGGTTCGCTGTGATATATACGTTGTCGTCGAAATTGGTAAAGCTGTTGTGAATAATCGGATTGTAAAAAGCCAGCGTGGCCAGGATCAGCAGCAGGCATAAAATCGTGCTTCGCTTCTGCCGGGGACCGGAGGCTTGAAACCCGAAGCGGGACACGGCTTTTGGAGCGGGTGTGTCTTGATCTTCATCCTTCGCAGATGCAACTGAGGGCAAGATAAATTAGAATCCTGTCAGGTGTTTTCAGAACGATTATACGTTCTCGATTTGCGCTGGATCGCTTACTCAATCTCCCTCCCATTACACTTGTAATGAGTCACGTAGGCTGCGCCGGAAATCAGGCTGCGCAAAAATGTAGAACGCAATAAAGAATAAAGAGCGAGCGATTGAATCAACCGGGGCATGGCGCGCGAAGTCAACTCATGGCAGTCAGCAAATCAGGTTCTCTCTGCAGGTTGCGAGAATACATGCAAGTCCAGCGTCAGGGCACGTTCTACAAGGGGATTTTCGGGGCGTTCCCAAAACTGACGCGAATTGTCAATCGGAAAGACGCTTTTTGCCATGAAAGGCCTTCTGCCAAGGTTTAAAATGAGGTTACTGGTAACAGCTTATTGAAAATAAAGGTCTTCTCCCTGACTCTGAGAACCGAAGTAACTGGCGGTTATGGCGCGGCAAGTGCGAACATCAAGACCGACTGGGTCATACCATGACCAGCAAATCAATAACTTCTACGAGGGGAACAAAGAGATGCGGAAACAACAGAAAGGCTTTTCACTAATCGAGCTGCTGATCGTGGTTGCCATCATCCTGATCATTGCAGCTATCGCTATTCCGAACCTGGTCCGTGCCCGTATGGCGGCGAACGATTCGTCTGCCGCGGGTTCGGAGCACACCATTATCGCCGGCGAAGTCGGGTATTACGGCGCTTATCCCACTCAGGGTTATGCAACTCTGGGCGAACTGGGAACCAACAACGCCAGCCCGTGTATTCCTACCACAACGTTCGGTTGCTTGATTGATAACTTTCTGGCGACCAACGGCAACACGCAGGGCAAGAGCGGCTACAGTTTCGCCTCGACCCCGGGTGGAGCTTTGGGAACCGGTTTCAACTATTACACGACTGCTGCTCCGCTGAACGGCGCGAACAGCACGACTGGTACGAAGGTTTATTGCGCTACTGACGACGGCGTGCTTCGTTATACCACGCCCGCCGGCAACGCTCCTGGCGCTTACGCAACTTGCGAAGCCTATCAGCCACAGCCGTAATTCAAAGTGCGTTTGAAGGAGCAGGGGCTCAGCCTCTGCTCCTTTTTGTTTTCCACCTTATTTTCTCCGCATTCGATTCGCACAGCTCGGAAGTAAAATGGTGGTTCCAGCGGCTCGCGATGTTTGGCATCATAATGTATTGCCAGGGATGCAGGGAAATGGGGAAACAAACGGGCTTTTCCTTAACTGAACTGCTGATCGTGGTTGCCGTCATCCTGATCATTGCAGCGATCGCGATTCCGAACCTGCTGGGCGCCCGTATGGCGGCCAATGATTCATCAGCGGCCAGCTCCGAGCACATCATCATCGTCGGCGAAGCCGCTTATTACCGCGCTTATCCGCAGGCGGGTTATGCCACGCTGGCTCAGTTGGGCGATCCCGGCAACGGCGAGCCTTGCATTCCGACGATTGGTAACGGCTGCCTGATCGATAACGACCTGGCCACCGATGGCGGCGGCAGGGGCAAGAGTGGTTTCACATTTACTGGCGTCCCCGGCGGAACGGCGCTGACTGGCTGGAATTACTACACGACGGCTACGCCTCTATCGAACGTTACCGGCACTCGCGAATACTGTGCCACGAACGACGGCGTGTTGCGCGTACAAACCCCGTTCGGCACCCCGCCAGTCGGCTATGCCGCGTGCCTGGCTTGGACGCCGGCGCAGAACTGATCGGGGATTGGCGAGAACAGCCAAACAGCAGCGGCCGTTTGTCTATTTTCCGCCGGTCTGTAGATGCATTCAGCCCTATCAAGACTTCCATGATTTGAATTTGACCGTTTGCGCGGTTACTCGCGTAACCACATCTCCCACGCATTTTGGCTGGTAAAGTGCGACTATTTTTTGAGCCAGCAAAGACTGACAACAATGACCAGCACTCGCAAACTTGGGGGATTTTCGCTGATCGAAGTGTTGATCGTAATCTCGATTATCCTGATGATCGCGGCAAT
>JASIEN010000779.1 GCA_030045935.1 Candidatus Sulfotelmatobacter sp. | reverse complement strand
CGGTGGCCAACCGACAAAGGTGTGTTTTGATGGCTGACGAACTACGCAATTCAATGGGAATGTTAATGCAAGTCGAAGTGCCGATCCGTGTCTCTTTGGGCCGGACCAGGATTCGAATGAAGGACCTCCTGGCCTTGTCGCATGGCTCAGTTGTTGAGTTGGACCAGCAGGTCGGCGATGAAGTAGAGATCCGCGTTAACAATTGCGTGCTTGCGATGGGAGAAGTCGTAAACGTCGATGGAAATTACGGGGTCCGGATCTCGAGAATGGCTGCGGGCGATCCCGAACTTATCGAGGAAGCGCACAGCGAAGGCGTTGTGCGCGCTGACCAAAAAGATACTTAGTACGAAATGATTTCAGTTCAACTATCCGGGTTGTTTCGCGATATATAGGGAGGCCGTACGAAAATCACTGGTGACAATGTGAACACGATTTCAAACTCGCTACAAAATCAGGGCGTTTTCGACACTTCCAGGGCGGCTGGTCCCACTGAGCGTTCGACAGTGTCGGAAGTCCCAACCGATCAGATCGACGTCGGAGGGCAAACCGGGTTGCTGTTCCAGGCTCAGAGCGCAGGTTCAGCAGATAGTTACGCTCGGAACGCCCAACTTCAGCAACTTGTGCAGTCGGGCCAATATGTTGTGGATACCGGCGCGCTCAGCAGTTCGCTCGTTACCGGCGCACTGAACGGTGATTGAGATGGATCCTCGCGAATCATGTCGGCAAGTGGAAGACCAGTTGCAGGTCGCCGCGGCGCTCCTGGGTCCCAGCACTCTAGATTCTTGCCTCGAAGCATTCAGACGGGGAATCGAGCTGTTGGAAACGATGGTAGCGAGCGACCCTCGAGACTGGGGTCCGGCTGTCTACGCATCCTTGCCTCGAATTCGAAATACTGCACAGACCTTAAAGGCTCAGATCGAGTACGGCGCAAACTTTATCTCGGGATGGACGCAAGTTCACTTAGGCGTGGGGTATACCCGGTTCGGGCAGCCCGCATTCTTGGAAGAAATTTCGTCCGCGCAGGATCTCGAAGGTTAGAAAATATGGGTGGGCTCTTTAGTGTATTGGACAGCAGCGTGAGTGCTTTGCAGGCGTTTCAGAACGCGCTCAACGTTGAGCAAGATAACATCAGCAATTCTTCAACGCCAGGCTATGCGAATCAGATCGCTACTTTCGAAGCCCAACCATTTGAGCCACAAAGCGGCCTCTATGGCGGCGTGACTTCGGGTCCCACGGTTAGCACGAACGATTACTATGCGGATCAGGCCGTGCAGACGCAGTATTCTCTGCAACAAAATTTCACTGCGCAATCACAAGCTTTGTCATCGATTCAGTCTCTGTTCGATGTTACCGGGCAAACCGGTGTAATCGGAGCATTGAACAACCTCTTTCAAGCTTTTTCCTCCTGGGCCACGACACCGGATTCCGCCGCAAACCAGCAGGACGTGCTCTCGCAGGCGCAGGCGCTCGCCCAACAATTTCAGTCCGCGGCGGCTTCTTTGTCCTCAACCACGACCCAGTTGAATACGCAGATTGGTTCGACAGTCCAGCAGATTAATCAACTGGCTGCACAGATCGCGACAGACAATGCCGCGATTGCGTCCGGAAATCCACCGGATCCGAATGCGCAAGCGGACCTGGAGTCTTCGCTCGAGAACCTGTCTCAGCTTGCCAATATCACCGTAAACTATAATGCCGACGGGACCGCGAATGTGTTGCTCGGCGGAGAAAGCGGATTGGTTCTTGGGCAGCAAGCATATTCGATTCAGGCGAACTTCACGAATACCACCCAGGGCGGAAACCCGAATGCGGTTCCAGACGCTCAGATTCTCGACTCAAACGGTCAGGATATTACGAGCGAAATTTCGCAAGGCACCCTCGGAGGATTGCTGTATGTCCGGAACACTGTTCTGCCATCGCTTCAGGGTGACGGACAGCAACAAGGCGCTCTCAATATACTGGCACAGCAAGTCGCCGACCAGGTAAACGCGATTTTGAGCAGCGCCACCACTCCAGGTGGACAGGCTGGCGTTCCTCTTTTCACGTATAGCGCAACCAGCCCGGTAGATGTCGCTGCAACGCTTGCCGTGAATAGCAACATCACGGCGGATCAGCTCGCGCCGGCTTCATCTTCTAGTGGGAACGGCGCCGCTTTAGAGCTCGCCGATCTCGGCAACTCCACCGCCGCGGCGGACCAGATCGACGGGCAAACGATTCTGGGCTACGCGGCATCGATCGCAACACAGGTAGGGCAACAGGCCTCCGACGCTCAGACAGGGGAGAGTTTGCATACGCAGTTACTGGCGCAAGCCCAAGCGCTCCAGACCCAAATTTCTGGTGTATCTCTGGACGCGGCCGCGACCCAGGTGCTCCAGCTCCAGCAGGGTTACGACGCGGTGAGCAAGATGGTGACTGTGATCGATTCCCTCTCAACCACACTCATCAACATGGTTCCCTCATCAACATGATTCTCTAAAAAAAAACGCTTATGATTCAAGGAATATCGGAAGTGGACGTTCAGTTTCTGGCCAACCTCCAGTTGCTGACCCAGCAAACGGACACCACGCAGGAGCAGATTTCGTCGGGCAAGCAGATCAACACACCCTCTGACGATCCGGCTGCGCTGGAGGATGTGCTTCAGCTCGAGTCAGACCTGGGCAATACCAACCAGGTTGTTACGAATCTGGGGCAGGTTACAAGCCAAGTGAACACTGCGGAGGCGGCCCTTGAGAGCGCGACAACTCTGCTCGATCAGATCACGTCGCTGGGCGAGCAGGGCGCCAATAGCACATCGAGCGCATCGCAGAACGCCGGGCTTTCGCAACAGGTGGGGCAAGCACTGTCGCAACTCGTGTCGCTCAGCCAGACTCAGTATGACGGGCTCTACGTTTTCAGCGGAGATAACCCATCGCAACCGCAGTACCAGCTCGATCTGAACAGTCCCACTGGCGTAGATCAATTAAGCACGGCCCCTTCCACTTATCTGATCCAAGATGCCACCGGCGTAACTTTCGCGGTTGCGCAGACGGCTCAGCAGATCTTCGATGACCAGGACGCACAAGGGAATCCGGCCGCGGACAATATCTTCGCGGCCGTCAATAATCTTCGGATCGCTCTGGCGAATAACAGCCAAACTGGAATCACCAATGCCTTGAACTCCCTCCAACTCGGTCAAACACATTTGGCGGCATCCCTGCAATTCTATGGCGGGGTTCAGGACCAACTGCAGAATGCAACCGATGTGGCCCAGAAGTTCCAGCTCCAGGATCAGACCGCCATCTCACAATACACGGCCACCAATATGGCGACCGCGGCTGTGACGCTCACCCAGGAACAGACGTCGATGCAGGCCGCGTTACAGGCCGAAGCCGGAATCCCCAAAACCACTCTGTTCGATCTTCTTCAGTTTTAGGAATTCATTTCTTGTCTTTCGGCTTCAATGCGAGGTGATTCAGGATCACGACATCGACCCGGCGGTTTCTTGCGCGGCCTTCTGGCGTGTCGTTGCTTGCTTCCGGAGCGTTGTCCGCGAACCCCGCGATCCCGATCCGGGAGCGATCTACGTTAAATTGCGAGGCGAGGAGCTCCATCATGGATATGGCGCGGGCTGCAGATAATTCCCAATTGCTCCGAAAACGCGATGTATGGATGGGCACTGAATCTGTGTGCCCCTCAATCCGAAGCGGATTCGATACCGCGTTCAGAGCATCGGCGAGTTTCTCGATCACCGGCATCGTGTTCGGGTCAATGAGGTCGGTACCCGAGGCAAAAAAAGCAGTCTCTTTGAGGCTGACAACCAGTCCACGCGGCTCCATGCTAATTTCGATCTTGCCGTCCCGGATTTCCTTCTGAAATTTTTCGGTTAAAACCTTTAGCGAAGGCGTCAATTCAACGATTTCTTCGGGAGGAGCCTCTTTTGCGGCACGCTGCGCGCCTCCCGGACCTCGCATCTGTGCGTTCCCTTGACCCTTGTCGTCAACCGTTCCGCCTAAGATTCTTGCTACCGCCGGAGGCACTCCCACCGACTT
>JASIEN010000778.1 GCA_030045935.1 Candidatus Sulfotelmatobacter sp. | reverse complement strand
AGCATCACAATCAGGAGCATCTTCCACACCAGGCTGCCGTTGAGAATGTCGCCGATTGTGTCGTAGCCGACGCCAAAGACGCGCGGCACAAAAAACCCGATGACACCCAAGATCAGCGCCCCAATCGCCGGCCACCATAGTTGATCGATGGGAAGTTTCTCGAATGTGTCTTCCACCCAATACAGCGCCTTGCTCAGAGCCACGGCGGCCAGCCCGCACAGAACACCCAGCACCAGATAAAATGGCAGCGCCTGAGGAACGCCGAAGTTCATCGCCGAGACCGCAAACATGGGCCCCGGGCCGAGCAGCTGCATATGCACCGCCGTGGCCAGCGTGCTGGCGATGACGAGTGGAATAAATGACCGCGACTTGAATTCGAACAGCAGCAGCTCGATCGCCAAGATCACGCCTGCAATCGGGGTATTGAATGTCGCTGACATTCCTGCGGCGGCACCGCATGCCAGCAGCACCTTTCGCTCGACCGCCGTGGTGTGCAGCACCTGCCCCACCAGCGATCCAAGCGCCCCGCCGGTCTGAATGATCGGACCCTCGGCGCCGAACGGCCCGCCCGTCCCGATGGCGATCGCCGCCGAAATCGGCTTCAGTAGTGCCACTCGCGGTGCAATGCGGCTGCGATTGGTCAGCACCGCTTCCATCGCTTCCGGAATGCCATGGCCTTTGATCTTCTCGGTGCCATACTTCGCCATAACACCGACGATCAAGCCACCTATCACCGGGACGAGAATTACCCATGCGCCCAGATGATGCGATCCCACGCTGCGAAATGTCGTCGACCAGGTATGGAAGAAGAAAAGATTGGTGAACAAGCCGATCAGCTTGTAGAGAAGATAGGCGACGCCGCCCGCAATCAGGCCGATCGCCGCAGACAGAAACGAAATCAGACCGATGCGAAACTGCGCCGGCGGCTGCGTCGCCGGAAGGGGTACATCGCTCGCGGACGCCATGGTGCCCGGCGCCACCGCATTCAACGCGGTTCCGTTTGCCGGGTTACCGGCGGCGCCATTTTCGAGACGCGAGGAAGAGTTGTACCCTGTGTCCTGAGTCAAGCTATCCGAGACTTCCGTTTTCTTCATAGATGAGTGTGCCTTGCCGAAGGGTGCACCCGATTAGTTGCCGGGACCGTTGTGATGGGTGCGTGCTTTGCCATGGCGCATCAGGCCTCGTAGAGCCGCCACAAGGCTCGGTGCCGAACTCTGCAACTGCTCGTGGTGATGTAGGGCCAGCTCCGCCAGCACGCGCTCGCCTTTGGCCGTCAGGGCCAGTAGCACCTCGCGGCGATCATCCTTTGCCCGCCCCCGCCGCACGTATCCTCCCGCCTCCAGCCGGTTGATGAGTTCCACGGCACTATGATGCTGAATCTGCATCCGGTTAGCCAGCTCGCGAATACGCGGGCGTACGCCCTCGGGCATACCCTTGATGGCCAGCATCAGCTGATATTGGCCGCGCTCCAGCCCCGCCGCCTGCACGGCGCGCTCGCTGAAATGCAGAAACTTGCGGATTTGATAGCGGAATTCCGCCAAGGCCTGATAGTCAGACAGGGTCAGCCTTTTCATGCCCGCGATTGTATCGTGCCGCGATAGGCTACGTCTTAATTATATCGTGAAACGATATATAAAAAAAGTACATCACGATTGCCGGAATGGAGCAGGCTTGCTGAGTATCGAGTGCGCTTTACCGAGAGCTGTGAACCGGGAACTGTGAACCGAGAACTAAGAACTTAAATATGGTGCCATCGAAGGGACTCGAACCCCCACACCGTTGCCGGTACATGGACCTGAACCATGCGCGTCTGCCAATTCCGCCACGATGGCAAGTGGACTTGAACAGCGGCAGCTGGACCGCCACCGCATCAGCAAGAGCTGCTCTCCTATTTTACAGTCCGAGAACCGGGTGTCAAACCATCTGCCGGGTAGTGGGCCTTCAGAATAGCCCACTACCATCTATCGTCTGTGCTCGTCCGAACCAGATTCCGTCCTCATTTTTACGAAATCTTTATTGTTTCCCTATGCCTTCTTTCCGTCGTCTCGTGTAAACCATGGCAATTCCGGTTCCTCTTCCTGTTCTCGGGGAGAATCGTTGCCGGCGGAGGCTCAACATGTCGCATCCGAAACGTTCCACCATCGCTCTCGTCAGCGTCGCGCTGGGCGTCTTCGCCTTTGCGCAAAAGGCCTCCGCGCCCAAAGCTCAGGACAAACTCGCCATGGGCGAAAAGGAAATCGAACAGCTTCTGCCGCTGATGGACGCCGACAAAGACGGCAAAGTTTCGCGGCAGGAATTTATGGCCTTTATGCAAGCCGAGTTCGAGCGGTTGGATAAAGACAAAAGCGGCAAGCTCGACATCAAGCAACTCACTCAATCAAAGACACCGAGCAGCCAGTTTGGCAAAACCGGCAAGTAGCGTACACGCGAGCGCGCCTTCTTAACCAGGAAACAGACTTGCGCTCGGTTCCGCGTCGCCCGTTGGAGGATTATCGAACAGTGCCATCTCCTCCGGAGTCGGCACGTCAATCATCTTCGACCATCGGGATAGCATCTCGCGATCGATGGGCGGATCCTCCATCCCTCGGCGTTGAATCCGCTCCAAAAGAGCATCCACGGAAGCGGATAGGTAGTGCAGTTCGACTTTCGCGCCCAGATCTCGTGCTCGAATCCGCAGAGCATCGCGTTCGGACCGGCCCCATGTGCCCCACTCGATGATTACGCTCATACCGCGCGCAAGAAGCTCCTGGCCAAGCCTCCACTGCAGGCGCTCGATCTCGGCGCGTTTCTCTTCGCTCCAAAGATCGATCGAAAGAGCCTCCATCCATTCGTCAGCCGAAAA
>JASIEN010000777.1 GCA_030045935.1 Candidatus Sulfotelmatobacter sp. | reverse complement strand
TCCCGCTTTTTGGCCGCCGGCCTGCATCGAACTGCGGCCGGGCACGAGGATCATCAGCTTGGTGCCAAAGTTGGCGAAGATGGCAGTGCAGGCGCGGCCGAAGCCGTTGCCGTAAGCCAGCAGCATCACCACCGTGGCGATGCCCCAGGCCATGCCCAGCATCGTGAGGGCAGTGCGGCGGCGATTGTGCTGCATCGCGCCATAAGCCTCATTGAGCAAATCGCGAAACATAATCCTCGAAAGCTTGAAATCTCCCCTCTACTCCTGGCGCAGCGCTTCCACAGGCTGCAACATTGCCGCCTTGCGCGCGGGATAAAGCCCGGCGGCCACACCCGCCAGCGCGAGGCTGCCAATCGCCAAAACCGCGGTCATCGGCACCAGTTTCGGAGGGTCAAACCCGCCCTGCCCCTGAATATTGCTCATCGCTGCCATCAAGGCGGTGGCAAGCCCCATGCCGATCATCCCGCTGAACAGCGTGATCATGATTCCTTCCAGAAAGAACTGAATCAGAATGGCGCGGCGGGTAGCGCCGAGGGCCATGCGCAATCCGATTTCGCGCGTGCGTTCGGTCACAGTTACCAGCATGATATTGATTACCCCGATCGCGCCCAAGGCCAAGGTGACCATTCCGACGGCACCTAGAAACATGTTCATGGCGTCGAAGATAGAGCCGATGGCCTGCGAGTTCTGAATCGTGTCCCAACCCTCGAAGGCGTCTTTGTCGTGATAGTCGAATCCATGGTTGCGCGCCACAATCTTTTCGGCTTCCGCACGGGCCAACAAATGTTCGGCCGTGACTCGCGGTTGATAATTAATGAAGGAAATCGAATTCTCGTGATTCTCGCCCTTGAGCGGGAACAGGGTAGCCATCACGCGAAAAGGTATGTAGCCGCGCATGTTGGTGGAATTATCGTCGCCGTGGCCGACGCGCTGTACGGTGCCGATGACTTCGAAGATGATGTCGTTCAGAATAATCGATGCGCCAACGGCGGGACGGCCGGGGAAAAGATTTTTCACCAGTTCGTCGCCAAGCACGATGACGTTGCGCCGCTGCGTTTCGTCGAAATCATTGAGCCAGCGGCCCTGTTTCAGTGGTAGATAACGAATTTCGCTGTACTGCGGCTCGACGCCGGTGATTTCTCCATTGGCGCTGGCGAACTCGCTGACCGCGTGCACATCGCTGCTAACAAGCACGGGAGCCGCCTGGCGGATATGAGGGCACTCGCGGCGAATGTCCTGGTAGTCCTGATATGTAAGAAAGTAATTTCGCGCCGAGTTCATGCTGCCCCGGAAGGCAGGCGCGCGGCCGGGATAGAGGAACATGATGTCCTTGCCGTACTGCGCCAACTCACGCTTGTTGCCAGAGCGGAAGCCCTCACCCAGGCCAACCAGCAACAGCAGCGAGCCCACGCCCCATGCGATGCCGAACATGGTAAGGAATGACCGCAGTTTGTGCGCCCAAAGAGTGCGGAAGATCTGCGCGAAGATGTCGATCAGTATGCGCATGCCCTACATACATTATTACGTATTTGCCGGGGATGAAGTTCGAGGGTAACGCAGCGGAAAAAACTCCTAGAATCAGGGTATTGCAAGCCTCAGGAAATTTGTGGCAGGGTACCCGGGTCACGATCGGATCTCTGATATTCGCAATGGACCCGGTCGGTACAGCTCACTCTCCCGCGATTTCCCTGTCCATGGTCAGCAGCCCCACTCGTTCCACTCCGGCATGGTGCGCCACGTCAATCACATCGGCAACGTACTGGAAATCCACGTCACCATCCCCGCGAACGAAGACAACTTTTTCCGCACGCTTCAGATAGATTTCCGCCAGACGCGTTTCCAGATCTTCCCAGCGCACTTCTTCCTGATTCAGTTTGATCACCGGCACCTCGCCGTCTTTGGTCCAAAGCACTTGAATAACGACGGTGCGCGGCTGCGCGATATTTTGTTTTTGTTTTTGATCAGGCTGGGGAATCTGAGCAGTCTCTCCCTCTCGTTTGTCCATCGAAACGACGACCATGAAAACGATGATCAGCGTGAGCAGCACATCGATCAGGGGGGTGACATTGATTTGCGGGCTGGACGGACCTCCGCCTGCCATGGAGAAAGCCATACGAGTCGCTCCTCTCAGGCACGCGTGTCTGCAAGATCAGACACCTGTGGTAGGGGCAATGTTCCCCACATATTCCACGTGTTTCCCACCCTGCGAAAAGCGCGAAGGGTGGGGCACCCGCTTCAACTCTGAGAAAGCACTTGGCCAGTGGAAGCGGGAATCGGAGGCGCTGGCGGGCTGAGAGCCGCGGCGAGGCGGGGATAGCGGTCGGCAAAGAAATAAATTGAGAATGCCGGAAAGAACACGATTGCCGGAACCGAGATCAAAGAAACCAGATAGAGAAATCCCGCCAATAGAATCAGTCCAACGATGGCGGCCAGAGCGATAGTTTCGGGATTCCACGTCAGCCCGGCCGCCTTGCCCTCGAGAACCGCGATAGCTCCGAGCGCCGCCGCCGGAATAACATAGATCAAGCTTACGATCACCGCCACGACTGCAATTATGACGCCTGCCACAATGGCGAGCACGATCTTCATCACAATATAAGCACCGTAAGCTCCCATGTCGGCCTTCATCATGGGCCAGAACCGTCGCCAACCTTCAGTTGCCGTGATGCCTTCGAGCGCCATCTGCGGAATAACGAAGTCCTTTGTTAACACGAAAACCACGGCCGTAATTACAAAGAAGGCAAACAGTACGACAAAGATAATCCCGCCGGCGAAAATAAATGGAAGCATGTGCTCTTTTGGTTCTTTGTACCAACCCGAGGCAAAGACAAATGCCGCGGGCAGTCCGAGCAATATACAAATCGCTGCCAAGATGAGCGCCAGATAACTGAGCTTCCACACGAAATATCGCCAGCCCGGCCCAAGACGACGGCTCCAACCTGCGCGGATCAGGCACTCTTTCAGAATGATGCTGTCGAAGAGAACGAAACGCATCACACTGCTTACGTACATCAGAATGATTCCGATCGCCAGAGCGGCGATGACGGCAGCCAGGGCGAAGGCAATCAGCAACGCAGTGTCGGGTCCCAGAGAATCGGGGAAGGCGATGTGCGGCGCAGGCGCGGCGGCTGGATGCCGGGGAAAATTGAAGTTGGAGCGGTTCACTCCGCTCCAACCCAGTTCACCCGCCAGCATCCCGACGAAAGCGAGCTTTGTCCATTGCCCGATCCGAAACGGCATGAACAGTTGCTGCTTCGTGTGTTCGATAGCCGGCGCGATCGCGTCGATGGCACTAATGGGCACGTACACCTCGGGTTGCGAATCGTTCATAGCAAGGTACAAAGAATCTCGCAACCGGGCAAGAACCAATTCTGACCGGCGGTGAAACTCTAATCACAGATACGTCAGGGCAGGATGTTATGTTCCGGGATTCGCGTTGCTATCTGCAATCAGCAGATTATTCGTAGCGCAGGGCTTCTACAGGATCCAGCTTGGAAGCGCGCATGGCAGGAACCAGACCGCTGATTACTCCCACCACCAGCAAGACTGCGGTGGAAAGGATGACAGTCATCATAGAAATTTTGAGATGGATGTCGCCCTGGCCGGAATCGTCTTCGAACAGCGGGCCCATCATGGGCAAAGTTCCTACCGCCCACGCGATGAGGTAAGAAAGCAGCACACCGATCGCGCCGCCCACAAGCATGATCAGTAGGGTTTCCGCGAGGAATTGCAACTTGATGTGATGCTTTCGTGCGCCCAGCGCGCGGCGCAGGCCAATTTCGCGGATACGTTCATCGACAGAAACCAGCATGATGTTCATGACGCCGACGCCACCGATGCCAAGCGTCAGCGTCCCGATGAAAGTGAGCAGAACCTGCAAGCCGATGGTCAGGGCATCGATGATGGGGCGGAATTCATCACGCCCGAACATCTGGAAGGCTTTGGGATCGGTGGGAGAAAAACCCTGGCGCGAAGCCACAGCCGCCAGTACTTGGGCCATCGCCTTTTTTTCAAACTGCGGTGCAATCGGCTCAAATACGAGAACGTTGGCGTAGCGCGTATTCCAAATATCTCCAGCGGTGGAATAGGGAATCCAGGACGATTCGTCATCACTGGAAAAATAATTGCTGAGCTGAATCTTTCGCGCCATTACTCCGACAACGATGAAGCGCACGCCGCCGACGGTAACCGCCTCGCCGACCGCCGGGCGGCCACTGAAGAGTTGCTCTCTCAATCGGCCGCCGAGAAAAATCACTCTCCGGCGCTCGACTTCGTCAGTAGCATCGAGCCAGCGGCCTTCGGAGGGCACCTCATTGCGCATTTCGCCATATTCCGGGCAGACTCCGCGCACCGGCGCGGTTCCCACCATGCGGTCGCCATAGGCGATACCTGGCCGGCGTACGGTTTCACGGCACACATACTTCACCAGCGGAGCGGTCGCTTTGATGATGTCGACGTCGGCCTGCTCGACCAGCACTTTCTTGCCGGCGCGCTGGCCGCCCGGCTGCTCGCTGGTCTGCGCCGGCCACGCGATCACAACGCTTTTGCCAAAGGCATCGAAGCCATGCACAAGCACACCGCGAAAGCTGCTGCCGTAGGCGATGAGCAGGGTCACCGTCGCAATTCCCCACACGATGCCGAGCATGGTGAGAGAACTACGTGTAAGGTTCCGCTTCAACGCGATCCAGGCCTCGAGGATGATTTGTGTGTGCATGGCGCTTCGTTGTC